>JACQWV010000078.1 GCA_016209085.1 Elusimicrobiota bacterium | reverse complement strand
GGCGACATCTGCCATCCGTTTGCCGGCTTTCAAGAGCTGGAGAGCGCGCCGGCGGCGTTGCTCCAGTTGTTTTTGACTTCCATAAGGTCTCATGTATCATATAATATCTTACTTACATTACTTATGCAACATTCAATAGAACATAATATCACACCTCTATTTTATTGTCCACTATGTCTTTGGTTCATCAACTGGAGGTTCATCTTTTTTCTCTCTTTTGAATGATTTAACAACCGTCCGAATAATATCTTGCCTCCTGATTTCTGTTTCTTTTTCGCTCAAAACCCGGTAAGTAGTCTCGATTTTGTAACCTTTGAAAGTGGTTTCAACTGATAATTTTACCGGATAGGTTCCAAAGTGATTTCTGGAATCAGCTGGTTTGTTTTTAATTGGATTTCCCTTAATTTTTTGCATGGCAGCAGTTCCTTTTTATATAATTGAATTTCCTGAAATATGAGATCTCTGATTCCAGTCGAACGCATTGAACAGCGCATCTATATGCTCCGAGGGCATAAAGTCATGTTGGACCGGGACTTGGCCGAGTTATACGACGTCAAATCTATTGCCTTAAGACAGCAGGTCAAACGGAACCGTGATCGCTTCCCTGATTACTTCATGTTCCAACTCTCTGAGGAAGAGGCATGTCTCTTGGTATCACAAAAAGTGATACCTTCCAGACGCAGTCTGGGCGGATTCCTTCCATACGCTTTTACCCAGGAAGGAGTCGCCATGCTCTCCAGCGTTCTGCGTAGCAGGCGGGCCATCCAAGTAAATATTGAAATCATGCGGGCATTTGTGCGCCTTAGGCAGATACTGTCCTCCCACAGAAATTTGGCCCGCAGGCTCGATGAACTGGAAAAGAAGTATGATAGCCAGTTCAAGGTCGTGTTCGATGCCATCCGCGAGTTGATGTCTCCGCCTGAAAAGTCACGCAAGGTTATTGGCTTCCAACCTTGATACTTGAAAAAACCTTTAAATATAAGTTAGGGAAATTTCTTTTTTAAATTCGTTATATCTCAAAAAAATCACAACCACTCAGAAGAACAGTTCTCGCAAAGAATGTCCTCCGCAGAAATGGAATCAACTAAAAGAATTTCCCCACAGATAGCGCACGTTCCTGGCTCATATTCTTCCTTACAAAAATAGCATTCGTATTTCCCAGGAACAACTGGCAAAAGCAGCAGGTCTTGATGAAAGTTCCATAGCCGCCTGGGAAAGAGGCGACCGGAGGCCTGTAATGCAATCAAAAAAGGTTCTTGAAAGTTATTTTACTGATTGTTTTAACTACGAAATCAAACTATCCGATTAAGTCTTTGATTCCGACTAGGACTTATTTTAGGAGTAACCAAGATATTCAATGAAAGAATTTATTTCTTTTTATTTTGGGTGATCACACATTTTGATTCCATAGCTCTAAACTGGTTATCAAGCTTAAAAACATTCATTTTTACTACAGTGCACATTTTCTGTATGTGCTCTAATTGCCTGTATACTTCAGTGAATAACTTTTTGATATGTCTCATAAGCACTCCTCCTCGTATCGGTTTATATTTTACTATTACAAATCTGAGAAATGTTTAGACTGCGCCTACTTTTGATTTAAGTCTATGATTTAACTCCCACAAGGCGTTTCGGTTGCTGTCCCATTTTAGCATCTGCATTGCGCTGCTATATTGAACCCACTTGAAACCTGAATGCTCCCGAGATAGCCTTATTCTCCCTTTTCTGATTTCTACGCCAAAACAGTACTCCGGTATGACCAAAACTTTTGGACCCCATTTAAATCCGCACACGTTGACTACGGGAAGCATGGAATAAGAATCAAGTTTAAGGTACTTGTTGTTTTTACCAATCCCTGCTTCTTCAAAGGCTTCCCGTTTGGCAGATGATAGCGGTGTTTCATTGTCCTTACCGCCGCCGGCTATACCTTGCCAACAGTTTTTTGAATCGCTTCGCCCAAATACCGCGTAATAAATGCGTTTTTTTACGGTAATTTTATACGGAAATACCAATATTTGAAAAGGCGCGCGACTCATATCGTTCCCATTAACCATCTATACTATATAGCACTTTCTCGAGGCTTCCTGCAATCCATTAGTAATTATTTCCCATAATTCGGGGGTATTAAAAATTTTACTCTTATATAACAGCAATATTTCATTACTAATTCCAGAATTAAACAGCATATAATCGTCGCTGTTTATAGTTATTCGTATGCCTTTGTCAAAAAGTTTTCTGATAGGATGTTCATATATTGACTTATATAGTCCAAGTGCAATATTACTGGAGGGGCAGATATTCAAAGTGACTCCTCGTTCACGAATACAAGACATAACCTTTTCATCATTAACCGCATTGTTCCCATGCTGTACGGAATGTAGGTTTAAGCATTCAATGGCTGATAAGACCTCATACGCTGACCCGAATTCTCCGACATGGGCTTTTAGTTTCATTTTAGCTGACTTTGCCAATTTATAAATATTATTAAAATTGGAAATCGGACGGCATAATTCGTCTCCATACAAATCAATTGATTGAAATGCTGCGGATTTTATTGCCTTCTCAACATATTTAATTGAGGTTTCGGGCTCGTCTTTTCTATTAATCCCCAATTCCAAACATAGTTGCAACCGCTTGCTAAATGGTTTGTATAAATCTTGAATCATCTTTCCCCACTCGGCTATTGTCATTTTCATGAACATACAATCGTGAAGATCAAATGACATTTCGGTATATATAACGCCTTCATTAATCATACGGTTAAAGGCAGAAAAAATTATTTTTGCGTAATTTGTTTTATTCGGTGCCACCCTATTATCCTCTAACCAGGAAAGAAAATGTGAGAAGCCATTAAAAAATTTAGGAGGGGTAGTAATATTAGGATTTAACTCTTTATATATATTCCAGCCAGCAGACAGGTAAGCATGCGCATGCAAATCTGCTTTGTCAATTTTAAGCAATGATGAATAATCATTATTCAGAAGTGCTTCCTCAAAAGCCTTAAAATGCATGTCCATTTTATTTCAAAAATAAAATCATGTCTAATATCAATTGTCCTGCTTTTTTATTTCATCGACAGTTGCTGCAAGCGCCGCAACTACATACTCATTTTCTTTGTTAGTCATTAAAGAATGCAAACAAGGGCAGAACAATCTTGCCCCCAATTCCTCTGCTAATGGAGTTCGTTGGGTCTTAAGATGTTCCCATATTAGTTTATTTGACAAATAAGTTGGTGGGTTTGCGATTATAGATCCCACTTGATATTTGTCTCGCATTATTTGTATCAGTAAATCCCTTCTTCTTCCAGCCCATTCTGGAAACGTTAAAAGTGTGTAATAGGAATAAACATGTTTATAGCCTTTAGGCTCATGTGGAGGTCTTAACTCAGGAATTCCTCTTAACAGATCTGTCCGTTGATTAGCTAGTTTAATCCTTAACTTATTTATTTCGTCCAATCTTCTTAATTGAATTAGGCCGACAGCCGCTTGGGCATGAGTCATTTTGTAATTCGTACCCCATATGACGCCGTCTCCAAAAGATCTCCATCTAAAAATTTTTTTATAGACTTCCACATCATCTGTAGTTATCATTCCTCCTTCGCCAAGTGTAGATATCGGTTTTTTTCTTTGGAAACTAAACACATTAATCCAGCCTCTTTTCCCAACCCGTTCTCCATTATAAAGTCCTCCGCAAGCACGGCTGCAATCTCCTATAATCTTTAATGGGCCATATTTAGGATTCGGATACTCCTCTGCTAATCTCAGCAAAGCCTCCATGTCTACTGATAGACCGTTCATATGCGTGGCGACTATAGCCCGGGTTTTGGGGGTAATCCGCTTTTTAACATCTTCTGGATCGATATTAAAAGTTTTAGGATCAGGTTCAGCTATCACTAATTTAGATCCCTGACCAATAATTGCCAGATGCGTGCCTGGAAAGTTGATCGCACAAGATATTATTTCATCACCTGGTTCAGGAGATAGACACCTAACAGCCATATCCAATCCTGTGCCCGCGCCGTTTATAGCTAAGGCATAATTTACTCCGACATATTCAGCGAATGCCTCCTCAAATCGCACTATTTCTTTGCTCGGAGAAGCATTCCAATGGACAGAATTGCGCATCACCCTTACAACGGCCTCGATTTCTTCTTCAGTGTACCATGCGCCCCAAAAAGGTTCACCTTCCCAAATTGCTTTGGGCAATACTTCTGATAAGATTTTTTGTTGTTTTGAATTGTCCATATTCGCTTCTTTTTAAGTTATGCTGCGAATAATTTATCTATCAAATTTTGAACCAAACAAGCGGATTCTTTATTAGTTGATTCATTATGAATCAGTTTGTAACAAGGAATTGTATGCTGGGCATTTTCAATAAATGTGTTGTATTTCACTTTTAATTTTCTTTTATCTAATCCGATAAATTTTTCTATAAAATTTTGTTCTGGACAAATATTCGGAAGGTATTGGTTCTGCAAAATGGCCTTTGTCTTTTGTTGAGAAAGTTTAATCAATTTCGGTTTATGAAGGGTATTGTCATATTGTGGAATCAGGAGTAATCTAATCGGGGCAGTCGGCACAATAGAGACATTGAATACTGAAACTATCTCTTTGGGAAGAAAGAATATTTTTTTATCAATATCCTTGAGTTGGAAGTGAGTTAGATGGCGGTATTTTTTTATTGTAGTATCCGGGTTGAAATATTCAGTATTTTGAGTCGTTTGCCTTAAGATTGAAAACAAACGAATTGTGCCTATTCTAACTCCTATTGCAATAGGGAAACCTTGAGCGTTAACGACTCCATCCTTTTTCTCTAGTGCGATTTTATCATTGGAAAGCAAGTTGTAACCATTTTTATACATCAAATTCATAATACAAGTAGTTTTTCCGGCTAATTTATTGCCTATTATCCCAATTCCAAAACCTTTATAAACTAAACATGCTGAATGAAAATAAAACCAGCCTTTGTTGGCCAGCAACAATGAGATAAGTGCTCGTATGACTCTCATTGGAATATATTTGGCTTCAATATAATTCAGCGAAACAATAATCAGAACGCACTTTTTCTGTTTATCCAAAAAATAATAAGTGAATTCATCTTTAGACGGCAGTTCATTTTTGCAACATATAAAATCAAGATTAGCATCGATTTTGAAAGTATTAATATTGGCATCGCACTTAAATATAGATGTAATTTTTTTTGCTGTCTGAAAAATTTTCCCGTTTCCTGTGGCGTACACTTTATTATTCAGCACGATTTTATCAGACTGTTCAAAATATTCCGCAAAATAATATTTTGTCCATCCGGCAAACAATTTTTCATCAGTTTTAAAAGTTACCCCAACCCCAGCACAAATAAAAGTGATATCCTCGGATTTATCTAATATTCTAAGAGTTCTTTCAAAAAATAATCGCACGTTTTCTGCCTTATTCTCCGAAATGTTTACTGCTCCGCAAAAGCCTGCGCCAATACTTCTTTCAAGGAATCTCTTTTTTTACTTAATGACTTTATTATTTTTATTCGATATCTGGCGAAAGGCATTAAATCTCCTTGTCCTGTAGTACTATTAACGCTAAAGCAAAAAATATCGGACAAAAGAATCCAATAATAGAAATCCACGCCAAGAATGGTCTCTTCGAGACCTAATTTGTTTTTTGAGAGATAAGCACGTAAGAACTTTTTCGTTTTTTCTTTGAAATTTATCCAATTTTGCTGCCAATCCATTAAAAAAATCGCCGCGCGCATGAATTCATATATTCTGGGGAATAGTGATGCCTGGTCAAAATCTATAAGAACAGGAGTTTCTCGGTACTCACTAAATATCAAATTGCCCAAATAAAAATCACCATGTATGATTTGTTTTGGCAAATTAGAAAATCGCTTAATCAGGTTCTCATCAAACAAGCTAAGCAATTTATACTTCAGTTTTAACGAATCGTAATAAAACGGACTTCTAATATTTTTTTTGTGATATTTAAGCAAAGACTCGATTCTTTCTAAAGCATTCTTTGGATATTTCAAAAAATACCGCTCACCAGGATATTCTTTAAAACACTCTAATTCTTTGTGTATGCCTCCGAGAAAAGCGCCAAGATAAGCATAAGAATACGGTGGCAACTGAGATGGCAAAAGGGAATATCCTTGGATATATTCTGAAAGCATATAATAACTGCCATGTGAACGGAGATATAATTTGCCATCGATTGATGGGTAAATTTGAGGAGCGAATTTTTTTGTTTTGGCAAGATAATTTTGACAAGTAGTGATAAATTTTATCCGTTCTTCGCTAAAAGTATCGTTGAATTTTTTCAAGACAAATATTTTTCCCCTCGCCCCAACATACCAATTCATATTAGTAAATCCATTTGTTATGCGCTTTATGTTAGAGACGGGTTTCGCACCTAGAAATTTTTTTAACACATCTAAGTACTTTTGTATCATAACAATAATGATTAATTATTCTCTAAGCGCGCTGTATTTCTACGAAGTTTTGTTAAAAGGTCATTTTTATAGACTCCCAATTTACCCAAGCCTTTTCCTCCGCAATATATTCTCTTAACGACACCGAACAATTTATTTACGCGATTCTTAAATGGATCACAGACAGGAGGACATTTTTGGGGGATATAGTGGAACAATCTTTTTCTTTGCCCGCCTTCCCATATTTCTCGGAAAGGCCTTTCCATCGCATTCCCATAACAAATTCCTGTTACATGAGGGTGGTAATTGCACGGATAGACGCCCCCATCAGATCCTATAGCCCCGACTATTTTATGCGCGAAACATTCATGAAAACTTCTTTTTCGATTGTCTATTTTATCGACCGTATGAATCTCCACTAATTCAAAATTTCTATCCACTAGTTTTAGTTTTATTTTATCCAGTAATAATTTTGCCTCCTTCCGTTCTTCGGAATTTAATAGGAACTTTTGGGCGATATCAGTTTTAATGCGAAGAAATCTGACTCCGAGATTTTTCAGAATTCGCGCGGCATCATAAACTTCTGCATAGTTAAATCTATTCAATACAAAACCAGCATTAATCTCTACTTTTGCCTCTTTGCTATTCGCTTTTTTAATCGCTAATTTATTTAAATTTTGCAAAACCTTTACGAACAAAGTTTCGCCGGTGCCTTGGTATTTCAGCCAAGAGTAAGTTTTTTTACTTCCCGCATCAATGCTAAAGTGTACCCACGCAGACAGCAGGATTGTCTCTATGGCTGCCTCATCCATTAATATTCCGTTGGTAAACAATCCAACGCGAATATCATTTTCTATGAGTAGTCGCATGCCTAGTAAAGTAGATTCTTTAGCCACTAATGGCTCTCCCATAAGTCCGGAGAAAGACACGTTTTCCACTTGGAAATGCTCAGAGGTATCTTCTCTCCATCCCTTACTTTTTATTCGGTAATCTAAAATTCCTTTTACAATTTTTTGCATATTTTTAGGATCCGACAGGCTGTTTAATGGATACAATCGATTTGACGTATGACCGATATTTTTACCGATACACCAAAAACATTTTAAATTACAAATGCTTGAGGGGTGGATAATTATTTCATAGGGAGGAAGAATTGCCTCCTGCAAGCAATTAACAATACGCGAGTATTGCTTCTTTATAATTTTTGCTTCATTAAAACACTCGGGAATGTTAAGCCGCACATGTTTCAGGAGCGGATTCAATTCATTGGTCATACAGTCTCGCACGCTATCTCATGCCAACCAACAGCGAACAATGCATTCTATTCTTCTCTTAATAGAAATTTTTGAAAAGATACTTTAAAACCACGAAAGACATCCCATTCCAAAAACAACGAATTACCTTCATAATGCTCTGCTAAGCATTGTTCAAATCCATACAGTCTCGGAAGGGCGACAGGTATATGAAAAAATATTTTTATGGGGTCAGTGATTTTTTTAAAAAAATTAATAATTGAGTAAGGGATATATTCTTTCAACATACTTACGAACAGCACAAAAATCACAATTTTTGCTGATAAAAAATATTTGGAACTGTTAGTAATAACCGCAGATTTAATTTTATAATTCACATAGGCAGATGGTTTATCTATAATAGATTTTTTTACCCACTTTTGTAAATTCCGAGAGGGATCAAAAGCAGATACAAGTTGTTCTGCATATACGGGAGGAATTAATTTTGATTCATTATAGAGCTCAGATAAAATATCAATCCACGCGCCGAAGATCGTCAATAAGCCCCTTTGCCGAAGTTTGTCAAATAAATTATTCCAGTTAATATCTTCATATTTACATAAAATATAAAGGTCATTTATCCATAGCCATCGCGTCTGGACATGGTCTACGGCGTGAGCAATTAATATCACGATTTCATCTATAACTGATGTTGCATAAAAATTTACTCGATTGAATGATAGCAATCTTTTATCTTGTAAGATATTCGCTGTGGGTATATAAAGATAATCTCCAAAGTTAAAATCGATCTTCCTAAAACTTTTATTTTTTGGATATCCTATGGGGACACAGTGTGCCGATATAAGACGAACTTTTGAAAGTGGTATTTGAGATTTTCCCTTAACCGGCTGGACGTGTCTACAATTTAACTGCATTTTATCCGGATATTCATATCCTATGAAAGGTAAGGAATTTAAGAAGGTACAAAATGCTGGAAAATCCGGGAATAAGACATCTATGTCATTCATTTGCCGATAAGCGTGTGTATTTTGACAATACAAAGCCTGCAATATGCTTCCTTTTAAAAAAATCATATCCTTCTGATAACGCTGAATATTATTTATATTTTCCATAAACAATTTTGCAATTTGGTTTTTATCATAGGCATTGGGAGAATATTCTAAAAAATAATCCTCGACTTTTTGAAAAAAGCGACTCTTGTCCCTAATATTTTTATAGATGTGCGCCAAATTGAAAAGTACTTGAGGCTTAACTTTGTGCCAAATCACTTGAGAAATAAAAAGATCTATATTAACTCTTGTATCTTGTATAAGAGAAGAAATTCTGTCTAAACGCAAGACATCCGGCCTAAGTACCGATAAAAGAGAAACAAGTTCTGTTTCAACGGTCATAATAATTTACCAATCAAAAATACTCCTCATATACTATACAATAGTTAAGAAGAGTGTTAGAAAAAACGAATCTTTCAATTTATCAATAACAGAGGACTAATGATAGGTTAAGCATTGCTGGCTTATGGCCATCTATGTGTGCAAATTGATACCAGCTTACCCAACTGTTCTTTAATGTCTTTTACTACATTTTTAATATATTCCATAATTTCCCCTCCAAACTTCTATTTTATAAAGTATATTGTAGTTTTCTCTTCAAAGTATTGTCAAATAGCCTTAAAAAATCCCTATTTCAAGGATATTTAATTTTCTAAACTTTTTATTTCCTGGACAACAGAATCAAGGTCAGCACACGGATAATTCCATGGCCTTATCCAGCAGGCGGTACTGCACCGCTTCTATTACATGCTCCTTTTTTATTTCGTCCGAACTGTCAAGATCCGCTATTGTTCTTGAGACTTTCAGTATTTTGTCAAGACTTCTGGCTGAAAATCCGAATCTATTCATGGCTGACTCAAGGATTCTTCCGGCCTCGTTCGGAATCGGACAAAATTTCTTTATGCAGGAGCTGTCCATGAAGGAATTTGCGCGCATCGCTGAGTTTTTAAATCTTTTTCCCTGCCTTTCAAGAGCGTTCATGACCCTTTCCCTTATGTTTTTGGAAGGTTCAGAGGATTTTAAATCAGCCCATTCCGCGTATTTTATGGGGGAAAGGCTCACGTGTATGTCTATCCTGTCCAGAATCGGGCCTGATATTTTGGAACGGTATTTGTGTATCTGCAGAGGCGTGCAATCGCATTCCCTCAAAGGGTGTCCGGAGTAACCGCAGGGGCACGGGTTCATGGCTGCTATAAGAATAAACCTGGCAGGATAGCTTACGGCTTCCCTGACTCTTGAAATTGTAACTTTCCACGACTCCATCGGCTCTCTCAAAGATTCAATGGCAGGCCTGGAAAACTCCGGGAACTCGTCCAAAAACAGAACCCCGTTATGAGCAAGGGAAATCTCGCCGGGTCTCGGATTCTGCCCGCCTCCTATAAGCGCAGCGTCGGAAATGCTGTGATGCGGCTCCCTGAAAGGCCTTGAAGGCGCCTGATTTAATTCGGCAATGCCGCTCACCGAATAAATTTTGCTTATTTCAAGCATTTCATCAATAGAAAGCGGAGGCAGGATTGAGGAAAAACGTTTGGCAAGCATGCTTTTTCCTGAACCCGGAGGGCCTACCATAATCACGTTATGAAAGCCTGCGGCGGCTATTTCAAGAGCCCTTTTTGCAAGCATCTGATTTTTAACTTCTGAAAAATCAGGCATTGATTCCTGTACGGAGTATTTCTCGGTTTTACGGCACGGCTTAAGTTCGGCGCTGCCGGCAAAAAAACCGGCGATATCTCTTATGCTCTTTGCGTGAAAAGATTTTACGCCTGAAATGCATGCCTCCGCTTCATTTTCCTCAGGAACCACCACGCCCTCTACCAGGGTAGAGCCTTTAAGGGAAATCACCATCGGAAGAACGCCCACTGCATGCCTGATGTCTCCGTTCAGGGCAAGTTCGCCGATAAATGCGGTTTTTTCAAGTTTGTGCCTTGACTGGGCAGGAATCTGTCCCGAAGCAAAAATAATTCCCAAAGCGATGGGAAGGTCAAAATGCGTGCCGGCTTTTTTTACTTCGGCAGGAGAGAGGTTTACGGTGATTCTTTTGGTCGGAAAATCAAAACCTGAATTTTTTAATGCGGCTATTATTCGGTCCCTGGATTCTTTTATCCCCGCATCCGGAAGGCCCACGATGGAAAAAGAAGGAAGCCCCGAAGATATGTCAACCTCAACGCCTACAAGAAAGCCCTCTATACCTTTAAGGCTGAGACTCCAGACTTTTGAAAGCATTATTTTGCCAATCTGCAGATGTCTCCTGCTTTTGCCGAAGCAGAACCGCTTTTAACAAGCTTTGCAATAGAGCAGTCTCCCCCTTCCCCGCAATATCTTGTGATTTCAACGCTGCCTATATATTCTTCCCTGTGGCCTATCACCAGCTTTGATCTGGGGTCTCTTATAGCGGTTCCCTGATGATAACAGTCAAGCTTTGTTTCAATTTCAAGCCCTGATTCCTGTCCCGCGCTGATGTACAATTCCTGGTCATAAGCATCGGCTATCACGCAGGACCATTGTTTCTTGTTCATCTGGCTGATGATATTATCCACGAACTGGACTATAGCTGCCCGCAGAGCGTCTCCTTCTATGGTTTCGTCATATCCGCCTTTTGTGCCCATTCCCAGAAAACTTCCCCATTTGCGTTTGGTAACGCCTTTGCCGGAGTCGGCGAGAAGAATTTGTCCGGTTTCCACATCAACCAACCTTATATCAACCGCCACCTCGGCAACCTGCTGTTTTCCCTGTTTGAGCAGATAATCATGGCCTTCGGTTTTAACGCCGAATTGGGAAACTGCGCCGACCACTATGGCTTCAAGCCCCAAAACCTTTCCCACTTTGACGGCAGTTTCGGCGTCAACTATTCCCTGTCCCTGGAACTTCTGCTCTTCCATTATTTTGTTTAGTTTATCCCTTTCAACCACGATAAATTTTTCCGATTTGACAAGCTCGGTTATCAACACGTCGGAAGCCGAACTGCCTAATCTCCCCTGGCCGTAGGCTGTCTTGTTTTCAAATTCAACCACGCCTATTCTCCTCTTGGGCGCGGTATATTTTGATTCAACTTTCTCGGTCTCCTTGACAGACATGGCCTGCTCCCGTCTTACGGATTTCCTCGGCGCGCACGATGAAAATATCACCGGCGCCGCGATGACTGCTGCAAGAATCAGTTTTTTCATATCTCCTCCAAGTAACAGAGTGATTAAGTGATTGAGAGATTAAGCAATTAAGTTTTTAGAAATTTTTTAAGGAAAACTTAATTACTTAATAACTGTTTACTTAATCACTATTTACTCAATCACTCAATCTCTATTTACTGTGATTTAAGGTATTTTACTAAAAATTTTTTCAACGGCTATCTCCGACTCGCGCAGAAGCGGCGTTTTTAAAATGTTCTGAACAAGTTTTACGGCGGTTTGGGTGACAAACGCTTTTTTCGCCTTTTCTCTGTCCGTGAATATCTTTAAATCCCTGCCCTCGCCGGAAGCTTCAAAAAGAATTTCCCCGGACGAGGAACTGATTTTAAGACTAAGCGCCACTTTTTTTCTTACCACAAATCCCACATTCTGAAGCATGAAATCTTCCACTATCCCGTAGCAGAACATGCCCTTTCCGAAAAGTTTTTCAAGTTTATCCGTTTGCGCCGAATTAAGCTGTCCGCCGTCCGTTATCCCGATACTGCGCAGTTTCTCATCCGTTTCCTCAATAGAAAGCAGGGAATATCCCTTTTCGGTGAATCTCCTATGAACCATTTTTCTCAGAATTTCCTGGGCTGACAAATCAACGGTGCGGTTTTCAAAAGGCAGAAGAACCAGTTTCTCGGAACGGAAGGCGGAAAATTGAGGCGAAATCGTATATTTCTGCTGGGAGACGCATCCCAAAAAAATCAGACACAATGCCGAGAAAATGAGTTTTTTCATAAAAAATCAAGTTGTTGATAAGGATTGAAATTTAAAAAATCTGCTTATAGTTGTATCCTGTTTCCTGGCTACTGCCTTTGTCTTGCTTACCACCTTATCATCTTATCACCTTTTATTATCTTTAAGGCAGAGCTTCGCTCTGCCGCTACTGCACTACTTTCAAAACAATCTCGTTTTTGCCGGTGCCTTCCAGTTCAAGAGGGAGAATTTCTTTTCTTAAAATATGGCTTACGAATTCTTCGGGCTGTATGCGGCCGGCATAAACGTGGAATACCGCCTCTCCGAATTCAAGATTTTCAAGACTGACAGCCTGCACAACAGGAAGAGACTCAAGAAAATTTTTAAAGTTTCTGATTTTCTCCGCGCCCTTAATGGATTTTACGACCAATTTCATCGGAGTTTCAACATTTATTAATTTGCTCATGCGAGGACTTATTTCCCTCGCGACAGCCTCTCCTGCCGAATAAAGGGCTTTTTGAGCGGAATTTTCGGCTGAGGCGTCCATTGAGTTTGCCTCTAAAAAAATTTCATCTGAAACCTTTCCCGTCGGAATGTCAAATACTTTCACGGTAAATTTTGAACGATACTGCACGAAACCGGTCTGAATTTGGCCTGAGACGGCAATCTTTTCAGCTGATGAAACGCCGATAAGCGCTATCCGGCAGCCGGAAACGGCAGCCGCCCGGATTAAATCGCCCTCGGGCATATCCTCGCCGGATAATCTGGTCCATTCAAAAGACTTCTCCCCGTTAAAAACGCTTTCAAATCCCTGTAAGGTTTTTCCTGATTTTGAAGCTGTCCCGTCAATAGTCTCTTTCACGGCCAGACAATTCTTAAAAGAGAGCGCAGGCCCCTGTATTAATTTACTGCTTCTAAGCGAATTCATGATTTTGTCTACAAAAATATAGGCTTTTATTTTTGTTTTATATTCTCCCGCTCCTTCCGACTCAGAGACTATCTTATATTTCTTAATGTATGCATGCGGCGCATTCAGTATTTTTGATTCCAGCAGGCTCTGGCGCCTGACCTTTAATTCATCGCTAAGAAACAAATCCATAACCCGTTCCACCGAATTCCTGCGGGCATTAAACAACGCGGCTGACTTAGCCTCAACAGGATTGTAAGGCGTCCCGGCAAAAACGCCTTCAGCCTCTACAATCTCAAGATTCTCCTTGGGGCCTATCTTCAAGTTTCCCGCGCATCCGCAAATGAGGAAAGATGATAAGGAACATAAAATCATTTTTTTCAGATTCATAAATTATCCTCTCACGACTCCTGACTCGTGACTCTGGACTCATTTTTACGGGTCTTTGCGGCGGGAATCGCAAAATAAAATCTGGAACCTTCTCCCATTTTGGATTCAACCCATATCTTTCCGTTATGTTTCTCAATTACCGATTTTGATATGGCCAGACCGAGTCCCGTTCCGGGCACAAGCCCGGCGTTATTTTTTCCTCTATAGAATTTTTCAAATATGAATTTCTGCTCGTTATGGGGGATGCCGGGTCCGTTGTCTATCACTCCGACGACTACCACGTCTCCTTTGTTATGCGCGGTGACATCAATGCTGGACCCGGCTTTTGAAAATTTAACGGCATTGACCAGAAGATTGTCTATGACCTGGGTTATCCATCTCGGGTCTGCATGCACAGGCAGAATGTCTTCATCAAAACTGGCGGATATTTTTATGGACTTTTCTCTTGCTTTGAAAGACATGTTATCCAGGGAATGCTTAATCACTTCCTTCATATCCGTCATTTTAAATTCCATCTCCACCTTTCCGCTGAGCCTGGATAAATCAAGAAGATCGGAGATTAAATTATTAAGCCTGTTGACTGCCTGGTCCACGATGTTCAAAAAGTTGCTCTGCTGTTCGTTAATCTGGCCCACCTCGCCGCTGAGTATCACGGATACGAAACCTTTTATCGTAGTAAGCGGCGTTTTAAGCTCGTGGCTTACAGTGGAAAGGAAATCGTCTTTGATTTTATTAAGCTGAGCAAGCTCCTCGGCTGTTTTTGACAGGTTGTCGTAAAGTCTGAAAATCTCTATGATAATTGCAAGTTCATCCGCTATTATATTAAGAAACTCAAGCTGTTCGTTGGTGAAGAAATTAGGTTTTGCGCTGCCAACCCTCAAAACTCCTATGGTTTTATCATAAAGCGATATGGGCACCACCATAAGCGAATTGATGTTCCAGAGGCAGGCATATTTCCGGATAACATCAGGGTCGTCCTGGGCGTTGCCGCTTATGAAAGGCTTGCCTGTAAGAAAAGTTCTGACCGAGGAAGATGCCGTATCAGAGAGGGGAACTCTGTAATAAGCGGATTCGTCTTTCTGTATGCCGTATGCCCCCGGCTGTACCGCAAGTTCGGCCTTTGTTTCGTCTACGAGCAGGCATGCAACCACGTCGGCTTCCGCTATCTTTGCCACTATATTCAAAACTGCGGCGCATCCTATTTTACGGTCGCGATGTTCGCCCGTTACCGCAGTCACGACTTCGTACAGGGCTTTTCGTTCTTTCGCCCTCTGAATGAGCTTAGTCCCCGCCATGTCCAGCTCATGCAAAACAGCGCCCAGCTCGTCTTTCATCTGCGTATTTTCTTTGACGATATGAACCACTCTGGAGGAAAAAGCGTAAAGAGAGTTGAAATGAGAAATCAAAAAGCCCAGAAACGGGCGCAGTCTGTCGTAATCCGGGGCTTTGGGGCTTGCGAACACGAATATCCATCTTGAGCTCTTCTCTAACGCGCCGAATGGGCACGCCGCCGCATATTTAAGATTCAGCGACTTAAAAAACTTTACCAGGATATTGGCGGAATCGTACTCAAAATTTTCAACCACCACCGTCTCCGACGTTTTGGCTGCCCTGTCAAAAACATCCCACCTGTAATCCGACATTATCGCAAATCTGTCGCCGAAATCATTCAGACAGTTTATCAGCTTCCAGTTCTCGTTTACAGCCTCAAAGGTAAATATGCAGGCATCCGGAAATATCTTATGAAGTCTGATAAGGCAGTTTTCAACAAGTTCGGAGTAATGCTCCATTGAATCCGGAACGTAAGAATGTTCCATTATGTCTTTTACAAATCCGTCAAATTTAGAAAGATTTCCTTCAATTAAAAAAAGTCTGCTCTCAAGAGGGAAAACAAATTTAAATTTGAAATGCCAGTAAATAATAAAAACCGCCACCAGAACGGCCGTAACCGATAAAATCATGAAGTTCATAACAAATTCATTAATGCTTTTACATATCCGGAGTGCGATTTTAATCTGGAATTGGGAATCCAGGTGTTCCTGATAAGAAAACTGTCAAGTATTCTTTCGGTAATCTGAGCAAACTCGTTTTCCTGAGCGCCGAGGGCGGAAGTAGGCTGCGGGCCCATTATTATCACGCCGCTGACGCGCCGGTCGTCCGAGTAGTTGCCTATTTTAAAAGGAATGCCGTAGAGTTCGTCCGGATTGTATTCTTCCATAAAAACCTGTTCCCAGACCAAGTCAATTCCTATCTCCCTGCCCCTCTCTACTATTTTATAAAGCAGCCATTTGGCCTGCGGCAGGGAACCTTTGGGAAAGAACATTCCCCATTTCAGCCAACTGCTTTTGGCAGACATGTCAAAGGAATTTCCCTTTGAAAGCTCCTCTTCGTCAATAACGCCGGTATCTTCAAGGGGGGTGGAAAATCCCATAATCATGTCAAGCAAATCCTTGTGCGTAATGTCCGGCTTGGATGCAATTATGAATTTTTCAAGTTTTTTCATCCCGCGCAGGATTTTGATTACTTCGCTGAAAGGAGGACTGCCGGAAAAAATCAGATTGACTTCTTCATCTGAAAGTTTTACGTCCATGCCCGCGAGTATTTGATTTAAAATCATTTTATAAGTCTGCGCATTGCATAATTTAAGGTCAACCATCCATCCCTGCGTAAACTGGAATCCAAGGTTGTCTTCGAGCCCAGACAACGTTTTCGGCGGGAACACGGAAGATATGACTACCTGCCTGCTGCTTGAAATAAAATCATTAAGCCATTTTGAAATATATTTTTTGTTGCTTTCCGAAATCATCGCCAGATGCACGTCGTCTATAATCAGGACTTTTATTTTTGAAAACATGGCATCCAGTTTTGCGATGCTCCCGTCTCTGACAGCCAGATCAATGCCTTTGGAAAACCTGACGCCGTCGGTCACAAAAATATTGCCTTGACCCATGCTGGAAGATATTCCGTAAAATATGGAATGAATGAAATGCGTCTTGCCAGCGCCGGGAGGACCGAATATCAAAAGGGGGTTATACATTACCCCGGGATTTTCCACCACGGCCATGCCCGCCGCGTGCGCAAAACGGTTATGCGAGCCGGCTATAAGCGTATCGAACGTATAGGTCGGAATGAGCGGTATTTCAATCGCCCACTTGGATTTAGCTTTTGCCGGAATATCGGCAGGTTTTGCGGTGATTTGAACGGCGCTGGCCGGAACCGGCGCTTCTTTTTTCACCTCAGGAGGTTTCCCTGCATCCGTTTGGGCGATTTTTATTCTGGAAGTGACATCTTTCTGACTCGGAGGCATATATCCTGCCGCAACCGCAGGCTGCGGTTGAACCGGAGGAGCTTCCCTCTTAACCGGGGGAACGACGGTTTTAGGAGGACTTTCTTTAACCGGAGGAACCGACGGCTTTTCTGTTTTTTTTACTCCGGCTGAATCAGCAGGCACAGCTGGCCGCGGCGCGGACGCGGCAGCAGATTTGACGGGTTTGAATTCTTCCGCCTTTTCCTCCTGCTCCATTTTCATCAGTTCTTCAACAACTTTTTTAAGCTTGGCAAGTATTTCAGGGTCAAGCTGTAAAATATAAATCATGAAATCATAATCGCCGGCGGTCTTCTCCGGTCGTGAACATGTCCCCCCCATTTTTTTGACAATCAAAAAAATGTCTTTCATTTCAGCCTTAAGAAGAAGTTTATGTCTTGATTTGTTTTGGGGAGTGGGGGACGGCGCGAGATCCCATTTTTTAATCATAAATGACTAAGAGCATAATTAATAGCAGTGGCGAGTGGTTAGTGATTAGTGGTTGGTTTTTTCCCTTACACACTTCCACGCTTATGTGCTTTTTTTCTCGCCACTCGTCACTAACCACTGCAGTTTTCAAAGAAGTATCAAATCAGCTATCATATCCACCATAACGGGATGAGTGAAATTGTCATAACTTATGTGTCTGAAAAACAAATTTGAAGAGTTAAAGGAATTTTCTATGTCGTATACGTTTTCATGCGGAATGTTGCCTACGCATACGACTCCGGAACACGCAGACTGGGAAGCAAGTTCAAGCAGATAGGAGCCCTTCATGTCGGGTTCAAACACCCTGACAAAAGATCTTTTGACAAACATCGGTTTTGTCCGGGACTTAAGACAGATTGAATCAATTTTTGCCAGCATGGAAGCGCACAGTTTTTCGTCTCCCATGGAATACAAAAAAGCAAGCGTTTTAACCCTCTCCGAAGGAATGCTTTCAGGAGGGGTCTTGGATGACACGTCATCAAGGTTAATGTCTTCAAGCTGAATACGGGAAGTCAAAGAAGGATCCTGACCGCTCCACATTACAGTTTTCTCTTCAGCAGCCTCTTGAGGAGCTGACTCGCCTCCCTGGTCCGCCTGCGCTAAAGCTTCCCCCTTCGCCAAGGCTTCGGAGGACAGGCCGTTAGGAACGCCCGGCAAAGTCTGGCCGAAATCGGTCTGAACAGGATTCAAATCAATTTTTTTCTGGATTTCTATGCCGCCTGACACAGCAGGCATTTCTAATGCTGAGACAACCTCTTGCTGAGAAGCCTTTACTTCAAGACTTTCAGGCATTGTTTCAGCAGGCTGCGCTGAGATATCTTCCTTCGTGACGCCAAGACCGTCGGCAGATGGCGTTTGTTCACCCAAAGCCTGCGATTGTTCCATGGATTCTCCGGGACCGGTTTCCATCTTATCCTGAAGTTCTCCCTGCCCTTCGGAGTCTTGCCCGGTCTTCGCAACAGGCTCGTCCGCCATAGCTTTAAATTCCAATTCTGAAGGGTCCAGCTTGATTGTCTCCATGTATTCTTTTTCCTGCGGAGTTTGTTCCGGTCGGGGGACAATGCCCCCGACACTTGATGAGCCGGAGGCTCGTTGTTCCGGTTCTTTTTTGATTTCTTTATCTTCCTGACTATTCTCATTTAAACTCATTTCTCCCCCTTGTTGTTGGATTTGCTCTTCAAGCTTTGTCGGTTCAAGCCCGGCCTGTACATCCGGCTCTGAAAACGCAATCTGAACATTCTTAAATTCAATAACTCCTTTGGGCTCATCCTCTCTTACGGATGAACTTTCTGAAGATAAGTTCAAAAGATCGTCTATATCAGGTACCGCGACATCGGCAGTCTGGCCGGAGAAAGAATCCGCGCCCGGCTGTCTTTGCGGAATCAGCTTTTCCTGCTCAGTTTCTACAGGCTCTTTTTTAACATCAGTTTCGCCGGCGCCGGCAGATGCTTCCGAAGATAAATCAAATTCAAACTCCGGATATTCTTTTGAACCGTTCTGTTTTCCCGTGTCAAGCGGCTGTTGAGGTTCGTTTTCCTGTTCCGTTCCGGCCGCTCGTCCCGCGGAATCGCGGGACGGGCAATGCCGCTCTGTTCCGGCAACTTCGTCCTGGCGCTGCATTTCTTCTACAATAGAGTCCGCGAGACTTTCAATCTCTAATTTGCTTTTTTCTATTTCAACCGGCTCCGATTCGGTTTTCTCCTCCGCCTGCCCGCCGCCTTCGGACCCGCCTTCAGCAAGGTCACCCTGCCATACGGCGGGGGACACATCACTCAAAGGCGGAATTTCAACGGGCTTGATTTCAGGCATTTTTATGTCTGAAAGAATGGCAGGCATTTTATTTAAAAGCGCGTTTAAATCGCCGAGTATTTCTTCAATAGACTCTTTTTCTTTATCTGTGTCGTCCTGTGCCATAATAAACCCCCACGCCAAATCATGGCTTTAAAAGCATAAAATTGCCATTAGATAAAATTTGGCTTTATAAGCCTTAAAATTAATCACCATCAATAATTTCGGGGTGGGGGTAAAACCTCCATCCATACAGGTTTAAAATTTCAAGCATGCCCTTTTATTATTATTGATTATAGCAAGTTGTTGTGTCGTTATAAACAGGATACGGTTTACCACAGCGCTGGGCTTATCGGCCGCTATTTTTTGAAATGCTCAGCAGTAATTTCCTGAGCTTGCGCTCTTACTTGAGGATCGGGATCGCTGAGAAGACTATTCGCTGCATTAAGATAATCCCGGTTATCAGGCTCAAAACGGAGCCACGAACTCAAAACCTTCAAACACGTTTTCCGAATTTCAGGATTTTTGTTTTTTAAAGCTGAAAAAAGAATTTCTTCCTCTTCTTTCCCCTGGAATTTTAATCCGCCCATTTTCTCAAGAGAATTTACCGCCAATTCTTCGTCAATGACATCATACCCGCCCATTGACTCTAATCCGCCCGGATCATCCTGCATACGGTCGGACAGAGTATGTTTATAATATATGAAATATCCTGTTAAAAGACTCAAAATAATCACGCCCGCAGGCCATAAGATTTTTCTTTCTCCCTTTAAGCCCTCAATTTTTGTTTCATGGAAACGACTGCCGCTGATGCGCTTAAGGCAGACCCCGCAGACCCGGGAACCCTCGGGATTCGGATATCCGCAGTACGGACAATCTGCTTGCCCTTTTGTTTCTTTAGTCATAAATGGCGCTATAGCGCTAACTGGTTATGTAGTATGATTTTTATGCTGTGGCTGGTTACTGATTACTGGGTATTTTCGCTTCCTGCTTTGCCACTGTTTACTGCTGTTATCGGTCTCCCGATACAAACGTTGCCGTCCACCCCTTCAATAACCGCGTATACAAAAGCGCCGGGTTTGTAACTTCCAGGAATAAACACATTCTGAAATTTAGAAGTCAAACCGATATGCCCGGTTTTATGATTTTTAAGAATCACGAGTTTCTGAACGCTTCCTATTAACGAACGGGCGAACTTTTCTCTTATCGTTTTGTCTAATTGGAGAAGCGTTTTGGCTCTTTTTTTTACGACTGCTCCGTTCAGCTGCCTGCAACCTGCGGCTCCGGTTCCCGGCCTGATAGAGTATCTGAAAACATGCAATCCTGCAAATCCGCAGTTTTCAACAAATTCCGATGTTTTATGAAAATCTTCCTCAGTCTCGGTCGGGTAACCGACAATGACGTCGGTAAACAATCCCGGCTCGTGAAAATTTTTCCTGACAAATTCTATCCTGTCCAGATAATACCGCTTATCATAATTTCTATTCATGTCCCCGAGCACCTTGTCGGAACCCGACTGCAGAGGAATATGAAAGTAATCGCAAAATTTCGCCTTTCCATCCTTCAGAACCTTTACAAGGTTCTCCGAAAGTTCCGCCGCCCCTATGGAAGAAAACCTTATTCTGAAATCGCAGGGAATCCTGAATATTTCAGCCATTATCTCTACGAGAGTCATCCCGGTCAGGGGGCACCTGTACATGCCGAGTCTGGTGCCGCAGATTACAATCTCTTTATAACCCTTTTCAAGAATCAAACGGATCTCTTTCAGAAGATTTTTAGAGGGTTTTGAACCGACATGAGGCCTGGCAGCGGGCACGATGCAATACGAACATTTCAGACTGCATCCTTCCTGGATTTTTACGAAAGCGCGCGATCTGTCGGAAAAACCGCTCACTGAAAAAAAATCCTTTTCAGCCGTTTTATTTTCAAGTTTAAACGGGATGGCTTCTTTTTCGTCATTTTTGAAAATAAGCGCCTCGGGATAAATTTGCAGGATTCTCCCCGGGAACAAATCGGCGTAACAGCCCGTCACTATCAGTTTTGCGCCTCGTTTGCTCTTTGAAACTTTTCCGGCAAAATTTAAAGTATCCCTGTCTGCTTTTGAAGTAACAGCGCAGGTATTGAGAAAAAAAGCGTCTGCTTCGTTGAAATCTGGCGTCTTGGCGTGACCCAATGACGCAAATTTTTCCGCAATGCTCTGGGTTTCAACCTGATTTACCCTGCAGCCTATGGTTTTAAAATAAATTTTCACCCCGTCTCCTCCAATAAATTTGTCAGCAGCGCAGTCGCCGCTATACAGGCGGTTTCACTTCGTAAAACATGCCTTCCCAGACTGAAAAACACCGCGCCTTTTGCTTCAGCAAGCTTCAGTTCGTCGGCTGAGAATCCCCCCTCCGGTCCTATAAAAACTTTCAGGCTTTTCAGGTTTCTTGCCGGCTTTAAAACCGCGCCGCGGCAATGAGCCACAAAAATAGGCATGAACTCGTCAAACAAATCTGCGAATGCCCGCGGAGCGGATAATTCCGGAAGCAGGGGATTGCCGCACTGTTTGCATGCCGATATTATTATGCGATTGAGATGCTCTGCCCTGGCATTCCAGTTATCTGTTTTAAACTGGGTTCTTTCAGTCAACACGGGCTGGAAAGCGCTTACTCCGAGCTCGGTGCAGTGTTCAAATATAAACTCCATGGATTTTCTTGAAACAACCGCAAAACAAAGTATCACGCGTGTTCCGGGTTTTTCAAAAGGAATCCGTCCCGCAATCCTGCCTGAAACGCGATTGCGTTTTATATCTTCTATGACTGCGGAATACTTGTTCCCCGCCCCGTCAAAAATTTCTATTTCATTGCCCTTTTTATTCCTTGCGACGGATGAAATATGATGAGATTCCGAAGGTTCGGCCAGAAAAAATCCATTTTTTATGTTTTCCGGAGGAATAAAATATTGAGGCGGCACTGTCGCACCCTTCCAACCAAAGTGGTTAGTGATTAGTGGATAGTGATTAGTCTTTTACTAACCACTCGCCACTATTCACTTCTTTATTGCTCGGTGCTCCCGAAAGTGGGCTCTGCCCCCTTTCGGTCGAGCTTCGCTTGCTTCACTTTGTTTGCTCGCTTGCTCTTGAACCCCTGAAGCGGTAATTCTTTACTATTTTTATAATACGAATCCGAAAACGCCGAGAATTTTTTTAAAAAAACTCTTTGAGCTTTTATCCGTATCACGGACACTATCCGGGGAATCCATGGTTTTTGCCAGTTCCTCAAACAACTCTTTTTGTCTGGGAGTCAGTTCGGCAGGAATGTCTATTTTAACGTTCACCATCATATCCCCTCTTTTCCTGGCCCCGAGAAAAGGCATTCCTTTGCCCGCAATTCTGAAAATCTTTCCATGCTGGGTTCCGCCGGGGATATGAATTACGGTTTTTTCCCCCTCTATGCACGGAACCTCTTTCACGGCGCCCAGAACAGCTTCCGTCACGGACAAATTGCAGTGATATATTATGTCGTTTTCAACTCTTTCAAAATGCGGATGGTGTTTTATCCGCACCTGAACGTATAAATCCCCCGAGTCGGCCGTCCTGGAGCCTGCGTCTCCGGCTTTTGCTACTCTTAAAGTGGAACTGTCATGAATCCCCTGCGGGATTTTTATATTCAGCGTTACTTTATTTTTTACCCTGCCGGAACCATGGCATTGGCCGCATGGCGAAACTATGACCTCCCCTCTCCCGCCGCAGTCAGGGCATGTCTGGCTGAATGAAAAAAAGCCCTGGGAGAACTGGACCCTGCCGGCGCCCCTGCAAGTTCTGCATTTCTGAAAACCGCCTTTGGACTTGGCTCCTGTCCCGGAACATGTCTCGCACAGCTCAGCCCTTTCAAAAGTCACGGGCAGTTTTGCCCCTGCAAAAGCTTCTTCAAGACTTACTTCCACGTCATATTTCAAGTCAGCTCCGCGGCGCGACCTTGCGGTTCTGAATGGGCTTCCTCTTAACTCTGAAAAAAAACTTTCAAAAACGTCTCCGAAAATGTCTCCCACATCCACGTTCTGAAACCCGGAAAAGCCGCCTCCTGCTTTGAGTCCCTCTAAGCCGAATTGGTCGTACATTCTTCTTTTTTCGGGATCCGAAAGCGCGCTGTAAGCTTCATTGATTTCCTTGAATCTGGCTTCAGCCTCTTTATTACCGGGATTGCAGTCCGGATGATATTTAAAAGCGGATTTTCTGAACGCTGATTTTATCTCATCCTCGGTGGCGTTTCTCGGAACTCCGAGAATCCTGTAGTAATCTTCGTGAGCCATTTATTTTTTATTATCATCAACGACTTCGGCGTCTACCACATCGTCTTTTTTGGTTTGGGATTCCTGAGATTTTTTCCCGTTGTCTCCTGAAGTTTTCTGGGAAGAGGCTTTGTAAACCGCTTCGCCTAATTTCTGGGAGGCTCTTAAAAGCTCGTCTTTGGCTTTTTTGATTTTTTCAACATCATCGGACTTCAGAGCGTCCTTAAGCTCGCTGACGGATCTTTCCACGGCGAGTCTCTCGTCCTGAGAAATTTTGTCGCCGTGTTCTCTCAATGCCTTTTCCGTTACGTACAAAACAGTATCAGCCTCGTTTTTCGCTTCCACTTTCTCTTTGTATTTTTTATCCTGTTCCGCAAACTGCTCCGCCTGCTTGACGTATTTATCAATTTCCTCTTTGGCAAGTTTGTTCGGAGCGGTTATGGTTATATGCTGGGCCTTCCCGGTGCCAAGGTCCTTGGCGGACACCTGCAAAATGCCGTTCGCGTCAATGTCAAAAGTGACTTCTATCTGCGGAACGCCGCGCGGGGCAGGCGGTATCCCGTCCAAGTCAAATTTACCGAGCGGAACATTGTCTCCTGCCATGGCTCTTTCTCCCTGAAGCACGTGCACGGTCACAGCCGGCTGATTGTCGCTGGCAGTTGAGAAAACTTGAGTCTTTTTCACCGGAATGGTGGTGTTCTTGTCTATAAGTTTCGTCATGACTCCGCCGAGAGTTTCTATGCCGAGAGAAAGCGGAGTGACATCCAGCAGAAGAATGTCTTTTACATCCCCGGTTAACACCGCCGCCTGAATAGCGGCGCCTGTGGCCACGCATTCCATCGGATCTATTCCCCTTTCTATTTTTTTGCCCACGAATTCCTCTACGAATCTCTGCACGATAGGCATTCTTGTAGGACCGCCGACAAGTATTATTTTATGGATATCGCCGGCTTTTAATTTTGCGTCGGAAAGCGCCGTATCTATGGATTTCCTGCATTTCTTTACTATCTGCTCCACCAGAGATTCCAGTTTGGCTCTGGAAAATTTCATCGTCATGTGTTTGGGACCCGCGTTGTCGGCTGAGATAAAAGGAAGATTGATTTCAGTTTCCATTATGGTTGAGAGCTCTATTTTTGCTTTCTCTGCCGCCTCCCTGATTCTCTGCATGGCAGTGGCATCTTTTTTAAGGTCTATGCCGGTGTCTCTCCTGAACTCATCAGTAATATAATCCACCAAAGCGTTATCCATGTCCGTCCCGCCCAGTTGCGTATCGCCCGAAGTCGCTATAACGTCAAACGTGCCTTCTTTCCCAAGCTCCATTATGGTAACGTCAAGCGTTCCGCCTCCAAGGTCAAAAACCATTATCTTCTGATCTCTTCCTTCCTTGTCAAGGCCGTATGCCAAAGCGGCCGCAGTCGGCTCGTTCACAAGTCTTACCACTTCAAGACCCGCGATTGTTCCGGCGTCTTTTGTGGCCTGTCTTTGATTGTCGTTAAAATAAGCCGGCACTGTTATAACCGCTTTTTCAACCTTGTCGCCGAGAAAAGCTTCGGCGTCTTTCTTTACCTTCTGCAGAAGAAACCCGGACAACTGCTGGGGAGTGAATTCTTTGTCCCCTATTTTATACTTGTGCTCAACGCCCATTTTTCTCTTAAACGCGGATACGGTGCCTGTCGGGTTTGCGACAGCCTGTCTTCTTGCCGGCTCGCCGACCAGAAGCTGGCTGTCCTTGCTGAAAGCCACGTAAGACGGGAACGCTTTCCCGCCGATGCTCGTGCCTTCTGCGGACGGTATTATGGTTACTTTTCCGCCCTCCATAACTGCCGCAGCCGTGTTTGATGTTCCCAAATCAATGCCTATTATTTTTGCCATATTTCCTCCAACAGGATTAAGAATTAAGCCGCTTCGCTTTCAGAATTAAGTTGCTTAATCCTTATCACTTAATTCTTACTACTCTCCGTTATTCTTCTCTTCTGTCTTTTTCACGGCAATTCTGACTCTTGCCGGTCTTAGAATCTTATCGCCGAAATAAAAACCTTTCTGCAACTCCTCAACCACCGAACCGTCGTTTGAATCATCTCCGGCTATCGTGCTCACGATTTCGCTTGACATCGGGTCATAAGGCTTTCCCAATGTTTTTATTTCTCTTACATTCTCGGACTCAAAAACTTTTGAGAATTCCTTAAAAATCATCTCAAGTCCTTTGATAATTTCTTTTACTTGCTTCTTGTAGCCGTTAGAGGCGTCCTCCACAGACCCGTCCGCCTCCAGAGCGCGATTTTGATTTCCGTTCTGTTCTAATTTATTTATGTGAAGATGCGCACTCAGAATCATGTCGTAAAGGGAAAGCAGTTTAAGAAGCATATCCGCCTTTCCCCATTTAATCAATTCCGGTTTCTCCTTCTCAATGCGTTTTCTGTAATTCTCAAAATCAGCCTTGAGTCGCAGAAGCTGTTCATAATATTGCTGAGATTTATCCCCGGTTTCAACGCCTCCTTCAGCTTCTTTGGTCTTCATTTCATCCTGCGCCGGAGAACCCTGCCCCGGTGACGTTTCTCCAGCGCCGTCCTTTTCTTCGCCTTTATGATGCAAATTCATTTTGTTATTCCTCTATCTTTTTCTTCATCCCTCTGACTCATCCCTCATCTTTCTTTATTAGCCCAAAAATTTCAGTTGTTGCTTGCGACATGTGACTTGTGTCTTGCGACACCCGAAAATTGCCGTGGATATTTTTATCCGAATAATTGTCAATTAAAAATGACTTTAACTGCAATTTTCGGGTTAGTCCTCTATGTGAAAATCTTCCCATTCCGACAATATATCCTCTATCATGCAGCTTACCGTATCCACTATTGAAATCATTTTCGGATATTCCATTCTCTTGTATCCCAGTATGCCCACAAGGCCGACCGGTCTGTTCTTTATGCAGTAAGACGAGGAAACAACGCTGAAGTTCTTGAATTCTCTCATGTCGTTTTCAGAACCGATGGTAACCTCCACGGCATGACTTGTTTTATCGCCGGTGATTTTTTTCTTTTTCTCGCTGCAGGCCTTAAGCCTTTCCTGAAGCATGGCCCGGAATCTTTCTTTTTCCTCCAGAATTTTAATTATGTTTTTAAAATCCTGAATGCCGTCTTCCTCCATGCATTCGGTGATTTTGCCCAGGCCTTCCAGATAAACGGATTCGCTCTGGTCGCTCGATTTATAAAAATATTCGTATATCTTTTCCGCTATCGCTTCGTAATGCTGTTTGGCTGAATTCTTCAGAGAAAAATCCCATATTATTCCGGCGACGTCTGATAAAGGGACGTCTTTTACATGTTTGTTCAGCTCCGATGAAAACAAAGCAAGCGCCTTTTTGTCTATTACTGAATCAAGAATAAACGGAACATGGCGGATGATGCCCGAATGCATGAGTATTATCATCAGAAAACTTCTCTGCTTAAGCCAGATAAGGTCTATTTTCCTTATTGAATCGTCCTCAATATCGGCCGACATTACAAATCCGGCGCATTTTGACAGGTTTGAGAGAATTCTGGAAGTCTGCTTCAGGAGAATGTCAAACTGTTCTATTTTCCTGTCATACTCGTTCATAACCTTTTCTTTTTCAACTGAAACGGCCTTCTGGATGTCCATTATGTAATTCACATACGACCTGTATCCTTTATCAGTAGGAACTCTGCCGCCCGAGGTGTGCATCTGATGCAGATATCCGCTCTCTTCAAGCTCTTTGAGGATGTTCCTTATCGTAGCGCTTGAAATGTCAAAATCTCCGCTTTCCGCAACCATTTCCGAGCTTATTGGCCGGCATGAAACAACATAATTATATATCGCCCAATTCAGAACTTTTTCCTTTCTCTTTTGCGCTTCCTGCGGTTTCAAGACTCTCATAAAATAATTAGCAATCCATGGCTTAGACTGCTAATAATATTATATCTCATCGAAATAAGAGTGTCAACCCCGTTAGAGATAGGTCGTGCTTGCACGACCGTGCTCTGTAATGAGTCTTTTGTTTGACCTTCTATAATTTGAATGTTTTCAGCATTTGTAATTGACGCTTTCATCGGTGTATCTCTAACGGGGTCAATATTTTGCACTCCATACGGCTGAAAAAGGATAATTGCCAGTTTCAAAGGGTGTTTTTAGGGTCATGGAAAGCGTTTAAATCGTGCCCTATTATTGGTGAGTGTTTTGGAGACTTAAACCTACATATGGCGCGTAAAACCGGGGAGATCAGTGGCCGAGGGTGTTCAAGAAACTCTTAGTCTCGTCATATGGATTAATCTAAAGAACCCTGGTCTGTCAATATTTTAAGACGAGTTATTTGATTTCGAGAGCCCAAAATTTCTAAAGACATATGACTTGGAGAGAAAAACAAGAATGGGTCAGATAGTGTGAGCTGTTTTAGAAATGGAATTTCATAATTTGTTTTAGATAATGTCCACCACCTAGGCTCCAATGATGGCAGATCGGAAATAATTTTATGAGCCAATTTTTCATTGGCAAAGAAAATAACCAAGGCTTCGGCTTGCCATAATGATAGTAATTCGCTAAGCAATCGTGCCAATTCTAAAAAGTTTTGTTTCTCTATTCCGCTAAAACTGATCACTAATTTACAAAGCGAAAGATCTAATCCTCGCCGAGAGGCATCTTTTGAATTAATTGGAATTTCTACGGATATATTTCGTTTCATTTTTAGAGTTATTCATTTATAAAAACGCCAAAGTTCGCTGTATGAATTTCTTTATCCATTATGTCAACAAGATTCTTCACTATTTCTGGCTTGCCAATAAGTTCAATATCAAAAGGTTTTATGGACATAAAACAGACAATCTGTGCCAAGGGAAAAGATTGTAAATAATAGGAGGGTGTGGATTTCTTGTATTCATTAATTGTGACACTAGGTTCATAAATCCTTAAATAAATATCATCTTCGTTCATAAAAAACCGTTCAATAATTTGCTTAACGTCCACGGCATATAAAGTTGTAAGATGTAGGTGTTTTCGTAAAAAACTTCCGCTTGTGATATTTAACTCTCCCTTTAGAAAAGGCGCCTGTTGCTTTACTTTGTTGATGCGCCATATCGTTAGATGATGGTAATAGAGATGAATAATCCGAGCTTTTTGTGATAATGAAGCCAACGCATTGCATAAACACTGTAAACCCAAAAGACGTTCTTCGTTAGACCAATCCGAACCTTGAAAGTAGTGATACAGCGAGTATTTCCCTATCTCCCCTCCGATTTGGTATCGTTCTTGAACCAGTGTCTGTAATACCTTTAGTTTTGTCATAGCTATTTGAAAAGCGCTCCCTTGCGTATCCAATCTATCCATCCATTCCACTGTGCGCCAGGCTCCCCCCAGTTAGGGATTTTAGGCCCGAAGCGCTATGGTCTGCAATCAGTTCAGCGGCCAGTTCTTTGTTTGTCATGGTCCGCAGGTAGACGCCGTTGTCGATGGCTTTTTGTGGTATTTCCATATCTCGGATGTATTCCTCGTCTGAGGACCATCCACCCTTGCCTGTCGGGTCGATATTCTGTCTATCCAGACTGGGATCTATATAACGCGCGAAGAGATGTTGCGGCGCGGCTACTGCATAAACCGGGTAGCCAAGCCGTTTGGCGACGGAAATATAGAATGCGGCGAGATTGGCGCAAGTGCCGGCTCCCGTTTCGACGACGCCAAAAATATAACGGTTGATAATTTTCTTGCCCATGTAATCAGTTTTGTCGTAGTTGATTTCCATCCTTTTGTAAAAAAGCGTGTTGAGTGTCCGGATACGCACGTCCGGAGAAGCGTCTGGCGGCGTCATATCTTTTGCCCTGTTAACGATGGCTTCAAATTCCTCGGTAAAATACTTCATGTCAATGTCGGGATACGCATCCCCGGCCATCGTGAGGGAAACTTTCCAGATATCAATTTCATCTTCCGGTAGCGAAAGAATATAGTCGATAATTACAAGGAAGTGTTCTCGTCTTTGAAACCTTTTTATAAAATCGTTTTCAGGGCGTAACTTCCAGTTCTGATTGGCAAGAATTTGTTCAAGGTTGGCTTTATACCTTTCGCTCTGTTGTTTGGGTTGGAGGAGTTGAGCCGTAACGGAGGAGGATGCGAAGAGCAAGAGGAGAAAGGATAAAAAAGCTTTACAAGGATGGGAGCGCCTTAGTAGGACAATGCAGAAGACATTAATTTGACGTGTCGGCAAGCCAATTCTCCACCAGGTTAAAATTGAACGCAGCATTCAAGAGTTATACCACCCCTACATTATTATAAGTATAGCAGATATTATAACTGTTTCCAGAATGGCCTTTTGGAGTTTAAGAGTTGTAGCGTTGGAAAGTTGGGAAATTGGTGGAGTGAAATGTTAGAACAATTCTTCGTCGGTTTCCTGGGCGACTATATACTTGACTTTTTCTTCGCTGTCCACCGGGATATTTTCAAATCCGGTCGGTTCGCCTAAAGTTGTTTCTTCCTGCTTGGGCTCGTCCGGAAGGGGAAGGAGCGGAACCTGGCCGGTGTTCTTTTTGGGTTTCGGCTTTTTTACCGCCTTTTCCTGCGATTTTTTATTAACAACGGGAGCTGTAGAGGGGAAATCCAAAAGTTCTATGGCGTTGTTGTTTATGCCTCTGACAATGGTATTTTTGTCTATATCCACTTCAAACTGATATACGAGAGGGTCCTGTTTTGATCTTAAAAGCCTGTATTGAACCACAAACACATTGCCGTGCAGTATCGTGGCGGTCCATTCTTCGTTCATTCCCGACTGGGAACCGGAAAGGAAAGAATTGCCGAACCAGTTTGAAACAGTTCCTCTTCCTCCTCCAAGCTTATAATTTTTAACTATATCAAGAACTTTTTTGATGTTCTCGTTTGAAGCCGTTTCAAACGCGGCCGGCGAAGAAGTCGGCGTCTGCTGGCTTCCATGGGACGACGGGGAAGGAGGAACATTTGAGACTTCCTGGCCGGAAGCGGCTGTTTCAGGCGCTTTTGTTTCAACAGATTTCTCTTTGACTCCATCCGGGCTTTCTTTTGATTTCTTTGAAAAATTGATGAGAGAAAATTCGGACAAACTCACGCCTTCTCCGAGAAAGAAGTAAGACAAGGAACCGGCCGCTATCGCTCCGAATACCACAATCGTCGCTATAAAAGTCATTCTCATCTTTTTCTTTTTGTCCGGGGATTTAGCCTGAGAGGTTTTTTCTTCTTTTTTCTTGGGCGGGCTGACGGTGATTCGCTCGGTCTTATCCTGTTTTTCAGCAACAGCTACCGGCGGCATGGAAGCCGTGTGCGGCGCGACAGGCGCCTGTTTTGCATCAGCCTCTTTGGTTTTTTCAGTCGCCTCCATGGTCGGCAATGTCTGCTCAGAAACGGCTTGTCCGCCAATGCTCTGCGCGGGCGTAAATGCCGGAGTTTTTAATTCTGCGGGTTTAGCTTGCCCCCCGACGGACGTCGGGGCGGCTCCCCACACGGCAGGCTGTATCCGGCCTCCCTCGCTTGGTTTTAAAAAAGGCGGAGACACAGCCCCCACACCAACATGGTTGGTGTCAGGGGGCACAGCCTTCTCCCCGCCATGCGGCGGGGCGGCCGGCGCCGGCTGAGAAGGTTTTTCCGTCTCAATCGTCATCTTGACTTTTTCCCGTTTTTCGTCAAAAATCGTCGGTCTCTCGGCTATAACGGTAAAATCATATATAACGCCCGTGGACTGCATATCCTGCGGCGGCTCTTTCCCGGTATCAGGCGTCTTTTCGGTTTGAGCGCCGGACAATCCGGGCGCAGGAGCGGCCTGCCCGCCGAAGCCAGTTTGCGCAGGCGCGGGAGTTTCAGGGGCAAAGCTTCCCGGCAAATCTTTTTGCAGGACTTTTTCCTGAACGGCATCTTCTCCGGCTTTTGATATATCTTCTTCATCCTCAAAAAATTTTTTCGGTTTTGTAAAGCCGAGACTTCTAAGTTTTCCGCTTGAAATCGCTCCCGTCTCCGAATCTTGTTCTTCTTTTCTTTCAGGCAGAGGTTTTTCCGTAACCTTGGCGCTTTTGATGTCTGTTTTAGACGCTTCAAATTCCTCCGGCTTTTGGAACTCAGTCCTTGGTTTTGCCGCCTCAGGAGAAGGAGCTGTCTGCCCCCCGCCTTCATACTTTTGAAGTTTCTCAAGAGCAGTTTTTAACTGGTCCTCAAGCTCAAGTATCTGCCTTTGTTTTTTATCCTGTTCCATTTCTTTAAGCCTGATTTTTTCAACAAGGATATTTTTTTCCCATCTTGCGGCTTCCAGTTCCTCCTGTATTTTTGAGAGTCTTATCTCAAACTTATCAATTACGTCATAATCAGTCTCGGATGATTTATGCGGTTTTCCGGATGATTCCTCTGTCCGTGTTCCGAGTATCTTGTCTATGGTATCCAAGAGTTCTTCATAAGAATAATCCGGCTGCTGGGATTGTGATTCGTAATAGGTAACGGGGGGTGAGAAAACTGCGGAATATCTGGAGGTTATTACGCCGCCTACGCCCACCGAAACAGCCTCTGCTATTTCTGGAACGGAGTCAGCGGTTTTCCAGTCCCCGGGATTTTCACCTGTGCAATGTTCAGGACAGACCAGGCTGCCCTGCCCAAAAGCCGGAAGACCGAATAACTCGTCAAGACCGTAAGGGCCCAGAATGTTTCCCTCAGAATAAAACCAATACTTCGGCATAAAATACATTTTAAACGCAGACGATTAAGAAATTAATGCCAAGATGTGACAAAATTGTTACCCCCCTCTCCGTCGCACCCTCGCCCCGCCGATGGCGGGGCTCGGGCGGATTAGCCGCCCCGACTCAGAAGGTTTTCCCTCTCGTCGGGGCGCTCTACAAGGGGAGATAATCTCCCCATTTCGTCGTCGTTCGCTTCCCCGACTTTACGTCGAGACGCTCACTGAACCCCTCTTATAAGGTATTTCTTTTCGCACCCTTCCCTGTAGCGGTAACTACAGGTTGAGAACTTAACCGCTTAATCTGAACCTCAATCTGAACCTGTTGTTTATGTTACAGACAGCGGGCTATACCAAAGTTTTTAATAATTCAAGCGCCTTGTCTATTCTTTTGAGCGTCTGCTCTTTGCCGAGGCGCTCAATCATTTTAAAAAGCGTGGGCCCCTCGGTGCGGCCGGACACCGCAACCCTCACCGGATGAAAAACCTGTCCTGTTTTAAAACCATTGGATTTTGCGAAATTTCTGGTTTCTGCCTCTATTTCAGCTTCATTGAAATTGCCTAATCCCGAATATTTGTCTTTTATTCCGTTTAAAATGACTTCAACCCCATGCGCCCGGAAAACCTTGTCCACGGCATCCCGGCTGTAAATGACTTCTTTGAAAAAAAAGTCAATCATAGAAGGAATCTCTGAGAGAAGTTTATATTTTTCCTGTTCAAGACATATTATGTCCGCCGCTTTTTCAGGGGATTGGCATTCAATGTCTATTCCGGATTCCACCATATAAGACTTTGCCAGGAGAAAAAGCTCCTGTTTGGAAAGTTTCCTTATATATTCTCCGTTCATCCATTTCAACTTCACCGGGTCGAAAATGGCCGGATTTTTCTGACATCCTTTTAAATCAAATTTTTCTTCAAGCTCGCCTTTTTCAAATATCTGTTTGCTGTCCGAAGTAGACCAGCCTAACAAAGCCAGGTAGTTTCGCAGGGTTTCCGCAAGAATTCCTTGTTTTCTGTATTCCTGAACGCTTGTGGCGCCGTGTCTTTTTGAAAGTCTCGCGCCGTCAGAACCGAGAATCATGGAAAGATGAGCGAAATCAGGAGGCGCCCAGCCTAAGGCGTTATAGAGATTCAGCTGAAGAGGCGTATTTGATATGTGGTCGTCCCCCCGTATCACATTAGATATTTCCATCAAATGATCGTCAATAGCGCACGCGAAATTGTATGTCGGATAACCGGATGCTTTTATCATTATGAAATCGTACAGGATAGCGTTTTCAAATTCCATTTCTTTGTGAATAAGGTCTACGAACTGTGTTTTTCCCTCCTGAGGCATGCTGAACCGCAAAGCAGGCCGCCTTCCCTGTCTTTCAAAATCTTCCGCTTGCGCGTTTGAAAGCTTCCTGCACCTGCCGTCGTATCTCAGCGGTCTTTTTTCAAGCTGCGCTTTCCGCCTCATGTCCTCAAGCTCCTCAGGCGTACAGTAGCAGCGGTAAGCCATCCCTTCTTTTAAAAGCCGTTCGGCATGTTTTTTGTAAATTCCCGCGTCCTGGCGTTTGCTCTGGACATAGGGGCCGGAATTCCCTTTTTCTGCCAAATCAGGCATGGCGCCCTCGTCCCAGTCAAGGCCCAGCCACTTCATGCTCTCAAAAATTGAATTCATGGATTCTTCGGTGGAACGCAGCTCATCCGTATCCTCTATTCTCAGGATAAACGTCCCGCCCGATTTTTTTGCGAAAAGATAATTGAAAAGAGCCGTTCTGGCCCCGCCGATATGAAGATGTCCTGTCGGAGACGGCGCAAACCTTACCCGTATATTCATAAATAAATTTTTGTTGTTCGTTTACCAATTACTATTTACCATTTATCACTGTTTTATTCTTTGCTGTTTTAGCCGTTGCTGTTATTGGTTACTTGGTTACTGGTCACTGGTTACTGCCGTTTATCTTTCTCCCCACATCAGTTTTTTTCTTAAAACATCAAAATACGAAAAATTTTCCGGAACCAGCATGCGTAAAGTCTTGGGATGCCTTGTGATTACGATTTCGTCAAGGCTTTTCAGCCTGAAATTTTCCTGCCCGTCCAGACACAGAGAAACCCTGTAGTCCCCGTCGCTTTTTTCCATAACGGTAAGTTTTATGGAACCGTCAGCTGAAAGAACGACCGGCCTGTGCGTAAGCGTATGCGGACATATCGGCGAAAGCAAAAAGACGTCCAGCTCCGGCGACACTATCGGGCCCAGCGCTGCAAGGTTATATGCTGTTGAACCGGTAGGAGTTGAAACTATAACGCCGTCTCCAAAATATTTGGTCAGGAATTCTCCCGAGAAGTCGGCCTTTATTATAAAAGCTCTCGCATCAAGCGTTCTTACCACGCAGTCGTTTAAAGCCGGAGCAGGTCCGAATATCCGCCTGGTTTTTCTGAGAACCTCAATTGAAAAAAGTTTCCTTTCCGCAATACTGAATTTATTGTCTAAAAATTTGCGTATATTTTTATCCAGCTCTATGGATTCCATGCCGCTTAAAAATCCCAGCCCGCCTGCATTTATTCCCAAAAGAGGTATGTCTTTATCAATGATTTTTCTCGCCGCATAGAGCACCGTGCCGTCTCCGCCTATGCTCACGGCCGCATCCGCCCGGCTGACCGGCGACTCCCCCGATTCGTTGACGCATATCTTGAAAATGCGGATTTTCTTCGCTTTCAGAATCCTTTCAACCCGTTTCGCAAAAGCAAGAGTTTTCTTTCTTTTTGAGTTATAGAATAAAATAATGTCTTTCATTCTGTGCATAAGAATATATAGCCTTGCATAAATAAGGCGACATGTTTTGTAACAGTTTAGTCTTCCTAAAATATGGATTATTAAATGTAGGGGCTCAATTTATTGAGCCCGCAAAAACGGGTTTGATAAATCAAACCCCTACACATGTTTTATTACTGTTGTCGTCGCTAAATTGCACACCTCATGTCTCATTTTCAAGGCAAAGCTATATATATCATATAAATTTTAACGCTTAAGTTCATAAATCTCCCTGCGGATTAAATATCTTCACTTCGCCTTTTTGTGAAAACACGTCATAAAACTCTGCCCGTTTTTCGCGTCCGGATACAGGAGTTCCTGCTTTGTTTGTTTTATGAATCCTTACAAAATCCGCTTTTTTTGAAATTTCAAGTTCAAAATCCTTAAAGGAAAAAAGCCATCCTATAGTTTCATTGCGGCCCGCATATCCAATGCTTCTGCCCGCCCCGTGAAATAACCCCGCCTGCGGCGGGGTTCCCGCAAAGCGGGATTCCACGGGGTAAATCTGCAAAGGCCATCTGGCCTGAACGATGCAATCATTCACCAAAGTTTTATCTCCCGGCCACATCCGTTCTATCGTCTTTCCAGTTCCGGGCAAACGTTCCAAAAATTTTTTCAACTCCCCTCCTCCCGGACCAAACGGCAAAAAAATCTTCCTTACTTCAATAAATTGCGACATTTCTTCAAGTCCGCTCCATGAACTCTTATGCGTAGAGGAGAGAAAAACAGCGTCCGCCTTTTTAAAGCCCGCATGCAGAACGGCATTGGCCAGTTTTTCTCCGGCGGCGCCGGGATTTACCATGAACAAACCGCATTCATCAGTCCTGATTACGACGCAATTGGAATCTTTGTCGGAAAACAGATAAACTGCGCTCTTTTCAGGCAGTAATCTTCCGATGAGGAACATTACGGCGAATGCCGCTCCCGAATAGTAAACTTTTTTATTTTTGAATCCGAATAAAGGCAGATTCCATATCAGAAAAATCATTCCAAAATAGGAAAAAAGCTCCAAAAAGCCAGGAGAAGCGGCTGTAATAGAAGAAAATTTTAAATTGCCGAAAAATTCCACAATCATTTTAAAAAACCATACGCTCCATTCGGTCGCGGCGGAAAAGACATCTCCGACAACGGCAATATGCGTAGAGACGGCCAGACAGAATCCGAGCGCCATCAAAAACCCCGACAGAGGCACCAGAATCAGATTAGAGACTATGGAAATTACGGATACCTTATGAAAATAAATAGCCATTAAAGGATATATGCCGGACTGCGCAAAAAAACTGATCATCATTATCCCGAGGATCTTTCCCCAAAAACTGCTGAATTTATTGCAAGAAACATATCTGCCGTAATTTGCCATTCCTATTACAATTCCGAGCGTAGCCAGAAATGACATTTGAAATCCGGCGTCGGACACGGAATCAGGCGCATAAACCGTAATTAAAAAACACGAAATCAAGAGTCCATGAAACACTCCTGATTCCCTTTCAATTATAAAACCGGCCAGCGCCGAAATAAACATCAGATATGCCCTTACAAGAGGCGGGTCAAGGCCGGCAGCAAGAACATAAAGTCCGGCTATAATTGAGCCGATAATTCCGGATACTCTCTTTTTAAGCCCCATGGCGGCGCATAAAAAATAAACGATAAAGGTAATAAATCCGACATTTGAGCCCGAAGCGACCAGAAGGTGCATGGCTCCGGAATCCTGAAAGGATTTCTTTAATTCTTTGGGGATCTGTTTTTTTTCTCCCAGCACTATCCCGCTCAAAATCGCCGAATGCTCAGGGGACTTGAGTCTTGAATCAAAAGAGTCCAGAACGGCGAAACGGATAAACCCTGCGGTTTTAAAAACAAAATTCGCCTCTGAAACGACCGTTATGGAAGAAGCGCGCATCTCCCGCATTATTCCGCTTCTATTGAGATATTCTCTCCAGTCCAGATTCCCCGGAACAGCGTAGCTGAAAGGCCTTCTTAAAGTTCCAGAAATTTTTACATTATCTTTAAAACCCGGCGGGACAGGGCGGCATTGTCCGCAATCGGTGCCGCGAGCTCCGCGAGCGGCCGGGACAGGCGCTTCGGCATGGACAAAAATCTTTTTATGCGTTTCACGGCGGCTTGAGATTACAAAGCTATATTCATTATCTCTTCTTCTGGGATAAGTATCTACTCTGCCCTCAATTTCAACCTCTTCATCCCCGCAGGCCGGATATTCAACCTGCCCCGTTGAACGGTTTTTGAAAACAGCAAGAAATGATATGTAAAAAATCAGAAAAACAAAGAGAGGACGTCTGTAATAGGAAAGATGCACTTTAAATTTAATTCTTGATTTTGAATTTTTAATTTTGAATTGGAAAGGGATTTTTAATTAAAAATTTAAAATTCATAATTCAAAATTAAATACTAATGCGGCCGTTGAGAGCGTGTCTCAATGTCATCTCATCTATGTAGTCTATGTCGCCGCCCAACGGCACTCCGTAGGCTATGCGGGTTATTTTTGCAACTTTGTTTTTGAGAAGCCTTGTGATGTGCATGGCTGTCATCTCGCCTTCGGTATCGGGATTTGTGGCAATGATGATTTCAGATATTGCGCCGTTTGATTTCCGGATCCTTTCCGCCAGATTCTGCAGTTTTATTGAACCGGAATTTACGCCTTCTATCGGAGAAATTGCGCCGTGCAGAACATGATAGAGCCCGTTATAAGCGCCGGTTTTTTCAACAGCGGCCGCATCCTGAGGCTGTTCCACGACGCATATAATAGCGCGGTTCCTGCCGGTATCCGAACATATCGAACATATCTCTTCTTCGGATAAATCGCAGCAGAATCTGCATAATTTTATGGAATTCCTGGCTGATTCTATGGCCTGGATAAACTCACGGACTTCGTTGGAATCGGACATTATCACCAGCATCGCAAATCTTTCAGCCTGCTTGGGCCCTACTCCTGGAAACTTTCTGAAAGCCGCTATCAGCCGTTGAAGGGATTTGGTCATTTTATTTTATTCACTTTCGTTATTTTGCCGTGAAAGATTTTAACGAGTTTTTTTATTTCACCTTCTCCCTCCGGAGAACTTGAAGAAGACAGGTCCTCCCATTTACCCTCCGGTACCCCTTCAACCCCGCGGGTTGAAGTTCCAACCCGCGGGGTTGGGGCAGGTTGAACTGTTTCCGCAGAGGTTGACGGGTTCTCTATTTCTTCAAAGTGCGTCTTTAAATCCGTTGAAGACTCCTCCTCGGCCGAAATCCGCACCTGCATTCCTGAAATCTGCTGGATCAGGTCTTCAATTTCTTTTTTATATTTTTCAAGCGTCTGAACGCCGAATTTATCCTTAAAAATAAACTTCCAGGTTTTATCATCTTTAAAATCAACCTTTGAAGAAAGCATTATATTGTAAAGCATCGGTTTCTGGGAAGATATAGCCTCAAGCAGTCTTTTCCAGATTCCAGGATTGCAGGGCTGAACCGGCTGTCCGCCTTCGGCGAGTTCTTGCCTGTCCGCCGCCCCAACCCCGCGGGTTGAAGTTCCAACCCGCGGGGTTGAAAAGGTATCTGTCCTCTTATCAATCTTTTCCTCAAGTGTTTCAAGTCTTTTTATAAGAGATTCCAAATCCAGAGGAATTTCCATAATGGTAAAAAGAGCGGTTTCAGCGGCCATTTCAGGACTATCCGAAAATCTAGTTTCTTCTATGATCTTATTCATTTTTCTGACAAGCCTTGCAAAAACGCCCGGGCTTTTCAATCCGCATATTTCCTTAATCAGAGGCCTTTCTGTTTTTGAAAATCCCTGGCCCGACAAAAAAGCTTCCGCGAAAGCGTTTCTCATATCCCTGAGAACAAGACCGACATCATAGCCTTCGGCTGAAATTTTTGCAAAGCTGTTATGAAGTCGGCGGAAGTCCCTTTCCAGAACGACTGTAATTATTTCCTTTATCAAATCGTCTTTTGCGAGTCCGAGCAGTTCTTTGACTGATTCGGCGTCAATCCTGCCGCCGGTAAAAGAAGCGGCCCTGTCAAGCACTGTCAGAGCGTCTCTCATTGCCCCGCCTGAAAATCTTGCGATAATTTTCAATGCTTCCGGCTCTGTTTTGAGTTTTTCCTTCTCGGCCGCATCTTTGAGTCTTCCGACTATTAAATCTTCCGGTATCAGACGGAACCTGAATCCCTGGCATCTTGAAACTATCGTGGCCGGGACTTTTGAATGCTCGGTCGTGGCCATCATAAAAACCACGTGCGGAGGGGGCTCTTCAACGGTTTTCAGGAGGGCGTTGAAAGAACTGGCGCTGAGCATATGAACTTCGTCAAGTATGTATATTTTACGCTTATCCCTAGCCGGAATAAAATTCACGTTCTCTATTATAATTTCCCTGACTTTATCCACCTGCGTGTTTGACGCGGCGTCTATCTCAAGAACGTCAATGGATTTGCTTTCCGAGATTTCAAGGCATGAAACGCACTTATTGCAGGGTTTCCCGTCTTTCGGATGATGACAGTTCAGGGATTTGGCGAGAATTCTTGCGACAGTCGTTTTTCCGCAGCCCCTGGGGCCGTAGAACAGATAAGCATGAGCGATTCTTCCCAGTTTGAGCGCGTTGGAAAGGGTATGGATAATGGAATCCTGGCCGATTACTTCGTCAAAAGTTTTAGGCCTGTATTTTGTGGCAAGATTTTCGTACATTTAAAACTTTACGCCGGCGCCTATTGAAATGAAGTTATCCTTTCCGGAGCCGCCGTCAAATATCTGATATCCCACATTGGCCTCTATCATATTGAGGTCAATATACGCTCCGAAAAGATAAGCCGAACTGCCGGCCGTGTTGTTCTTGTATTTGGTTGTGGTATATGAGACAAAAGGAGTAACCATGGGGTATCCTGTAAGGTCCAAACGGGCATTGACGCTTGACTTGGGGTATCCATAGAGAATGAAATTATGGCCCGGAATGACTATGAGCGGCAGAGCATTTTCGTCCCCGTAGCTATAGCCCGTGAAAGAGGCCCCCAGATGGGAGGAAAGTATCTTTGCCCCGGCAAATAAAGAATACTCAGTCTGGCCTGTTTCTTTCTCTATCCCGGCCGTATCAAGGGTATGAATGCTGTGTTTTAATCCCGCGCCCACATCTATGCGGGTAACGCCCTGGCCGCCCCTGGAGCCAGCCCGCGCGCCAGGACCGGCTAAACGCGATTTCCCGCCCTCGCCCGGCGTCAGAGATAACGTTATGTCTCCGCCGAAAAATTTGTTTGAATATCCGTTTATCTCCGGGGTCGTTCCGGCCTCTCCGGCCAGCGTGTACACGTCGGCCTCAAAACCGCCGCGGACCTTGTAGGTTTTGTATGTCTCGTCCAGGATGTCCGAAGTATAGGAGGAAAGCGAGGGTTTTATCCATAAATTATTCCCGCCTATTATCAAATATATATCAGTCCCCCTGTAGCCGTCCGGGCCGGTTGTCACGGAAGCGCCTCCGTCAAAATAAGCGTTAGCCAATGAGCCGAACATTGTCAAAACCGCTGCAAACATTATCTTTTTCATTTTTGCTCCTTTTTACCCCCTCTTCATCTCCCCCTTTATAAGGGGGAGAAACAGTGGGGGTAATTGATTTTGTTGAAATACTTCTTTATACTATTATATGAATTTTCCTGCCTTTGTCTTGCTTATCACCTTATCATCTTATCACCTTTATCGCCTGCGTTTTGCCTTTATCAACTGAGACCGCATTTGAGACTCTGTCATCCAGCCGCCGGAATTTCCATCTGACATAATATTTCCCGGAGCCCAAAGAGCCGGTGATGTAGGCGGCCAGAGTTATTCTGTATTGCGGAGAGACCTTTTCTGTAAAAATCCATTCTCCTATTTTTTTGTCCGACCAGAATCCGTCTTTATAAAGAGCAACTCTTATTTCCGTCTTTTCCTGATAATAACCGCTCCATTTATCCCTCAGAGCGATTTCAAAGGCTTTTATGCCGGCATTATAGCCGAAACTCTCCATTCCAATGCCGTCTGGGTCAGGGTCCATTGCAAGTTTCGGCCCGGGTTCAGCCGCAAAAATAGCTAAATGTCCTTCATTCCTTTGAAGAATGCGGTAATCATAAGCCGTTTCAATCTGTTCAACCCAGAGCCTGTATCCTTTCAGACAGATTTTAAAAAGATTGTATTCCCACGGATACATTTGACCGGGCCCGCCCGCCAACGCCGTAGTGGCGGGATGGATTTCAATTCTGACATTCTTTTTGTGAATTCCGCCGGGCTTTGCGGCCTTGCAGTTCCGCCCTTCAACGCAGTATTCCATTCTTTCCGCGCTTTCAAGATGAATGGTTTCTGACTGGGTTGTTTCCGGGACAGGAGAGAAGTTAACCAGCCGGCAGTCGGGTTTGCTTATCTCGTTGTACCATGAATTCAGGGAAGGCTTGGAAACGCCTACTTTTTGATTTTCAACTGCAAAACACAGATTAACACCAACTGATATTATCAGGAATAATTTCATTAAGTTTACCCTGTGAAATGCCGCTTTGCGGCAATCCGCCATAGGCGAATTATTTCACAGGGTAAATATTATATAAAAAAAAGCCCTGCACCAATACAATGCAGGGCGGGGTTAGAATTTAGGGTACTGACGTTACCAGTCCTTTTACATTTGAACTGTAGCGGCAGAGCGTTAGCTCTGCATTCTTTTGGGCAAAGCTTCGCTTTGCAGCTACTTACAAACTCTATCTTTGTAGCCGGATACCGGCTCCGGCCCTCCTATCGTAATACCCGTAGTAAAAAGCGCTTTTGTTCTCTGCACGCTTTCTATCTTGAATTGATTATCGGCTCTTCTGGTACAGACCACCTCGTATTTATACAGCCATTTCATTCCTTCTCTATGGCTGCCTGTATAAGTCACAGTCTCTCCGGAATTATCAGGAGTTGCTACATTCATAGATGTCCCGCCAGCCATGGGCAAAGAAAAGCTCTTCTTCGCTTTTGGCTTCGGTTGAGGTTGTGTCGTGCCGACAGCGGGCTTGGGCTTGTTGATGTTGACATTGGAAGCATTTGCGTCTGCATCCGCATTCGCATTTGCGTTAGCATTCACGCCCACTCCGACATTCTGTCCGACTGTTGTATTCTGGTTGACAATCACCGTAACCGGCGGTTTTGTGGTTCCTGTGGACGGTTTCGGTTTTATGCCGGCCAATCTCTCGGCTTCTGTTATATTCCCTATGAAGTCATCTTGAGAATTTCCTTTATCATGAGAATCTTCTATTTTGGTTTTCAGCTGGTCCAGCCTGGTATTTATGTATGCAAGGTCGGCTTTGGGTTCCTGGGCCTGTTTTTTAAGTTCCCCGACTTCGTTTCTAAAACGCTCCATGTCATCAAGATGCCCCTTCGCAGCCGTTAACTTGCCTCTGCATGTGACTGATTTGCAGTTTTTGCTGCCTACGACATCGTCATATCTCCCTCTGTCCGGAGCATAATAACCGTAAGTGTCTTTAAGCACATCGTCGGCTTTTCTGACAACGCCTGCAGAAGTAAGACCGGGCGGATTTGTGGTGCCTGTTCCCGGCGGATTTTCAACCTCCCCGCTTGTCATTCCTTTGACCGCGTCTATTATATCCTGCGCTGATTTTTTTGCCGCAATCATGCTGTTTTTATATTTATCTATTTCATCTTTCTTTGCTTTTGCCGATACTTCAGTGTTCTTTATTCTTTTGTCCATCCTTACAAGCGGCCTGCTTTCAGGGTCGTCAGGCTGGACATCGGTCCCCGGGAACGGGTTGTTCGTATTCCACCAGACGCTTTCAAGGACATCGTCTTCCGGAAGTTTGCCTATAATCTGCATTATTCTCAGATAAACGCTTTTATCCACTGTCTTTACGGAAGCAGGAGCGTCCCTGTAAGAAATATCCGAAGAGCCTGCCCGCGCATAAAGGAGCGGTTTTGAGACTATTCCGGCTTCTATTGCCGGCTGTTCATTCAATTCGTCCAGGACAAGAAATCCAAGAATCTCGTTGAGGGTTTTTCTTGTCTGCTCTATTACTTCCGGAGTGGGCGTTTCTGAAACAGCTTTTAATGCGTCCGTAATCGCGACATCCTTCTTGGCAATGTCTTGGGACATTCCTTTTAAGGAAGTGGAATGTCCGTTCAGATTCCCGCTGACCTTATCAGCCTGCGATATTACGTTATTATAAGCTTTTGGCATTCTGGCCGAAACTACGCTTGCATTTTCTATATTATTATTCAATTCGCCAGCGTCATGGCCAAGAGCTGAAAGATAGCCCATATCCTTCCCGAATTTTTTCACAATTTCTTCGCTATTTACCGGCTGAGTGGCAAAATTACAAGCATCAATATTCTGAGTTTCTCCGCACGCAAGTTTAACATAGTCTTGCATAGATTGTTCATTGGCAAGCCGTGTTTTCAAAGTTTTCTTAACTTTTTCATCAGCAGTCTTTGTTAGGTTAGATGCAGATGCAACCTGGCCTGAAAGCGGCGTAGCCTCTATTTTCAGAAACTCAACCGTTCCCTCTATCTTCTTCTGTTCCTTGCTGATATAGTCTGCAAAGTCACTGCAGTGCCCCGCTGCTTCTTTCAGAGACGCCGTCATTCCCTCTACCATTTTTGTATTCAAATTTCCTATATCTTCCTGGCTCCATGACGGTTTTGCAAGAATTTGAAGCGACTCATCCGCAGACAGTTTAGCGCTTTTAAGAGCATTCTGAACTTTCTCATAATAATTCTGCGTTATGGGCGTAGGCGTTGGATTGGGATTCGGCGAAGGAGACGAACCGCCTGAACCAGGTTGGCCAACAGTAGGTTTTGAACCATAACCGCACAGACAATTCAATAAATCTCCCCCTGCTTTATCTTTACCGCCTGGAAAATATTTATACGGAACTGCGCCATAAACTTTACAATTCTCGGACCATGGTTTATCCGGAATTGCAGGAGGGTTCCACGCTCCTGTAGAAGGATTGTAATTTGCAGGCTGCCAGCAAAATGACGGCGGAGGCGGCCCCATTCCCAATAAATCTTCAGTCGTGCCTTTTACCAATTCTCCTATAGGCTTGATTATTCCGTCTTTGACTATGCTGTCAAGCATGGTTTGTATAATATCCTTTTTAATTCCGTGATCTAGCCATTCTTGAAAATCAGCCTCTCTTTCAGCAGCCTTGCAAGCCAGCTTGGCTGCAAGACTCTTGCTGCATTCGTCAGGAATGCTGGAGGATTTGTAATCCCTGATGCTTGAGCCGGAAGGCCTGTCAATTTTATCGCCTTTTGCTCCCCATCCGTCGCCGCCCGCCGCAGGATCGGCTTTGACCGAATCCGCGGCTGCTTTTTCCAGAGAGAGGGTTGCGCTGCCTCCCGGCATGTGGCCGGCGGCTCTATCAGCCATGTTCCTCAATTTTTCATAAGCGCCTTTGCTGGCTGCATTGGGAATGTTTGAAGCAACCCCCCTGTAACCGGGCATGGCAGTGGGACTGAGCAGGGTTCTGTCCGTAGATTTTGAAGAAGCTTTTTTGGCGGTTCCGATAATCTGTCCGCCTGACAAGCCCGCTGTTCTCGTGCTGTCTCCGCCTCCGAAGAAAGAACCGAAGCCTCTTAATGAAGCCTGGAGTTTCGGCACCGGAGTAGGCATGGGCGCTGCTTTGCTTGCTTCAGTATAAGCGCTTTTTGCCATGTCTTTAACAGCATCCTTCAAATCCATTCCTGTGGGAGCGGGAGCAGGAGTCGGAGTCTTCGGACCCAGAATCAGAGAAAGCGGGTCCCTCGCGCTCAACGGGGTTATGACTTCGCCCGTGCCGTCAGGCGAACCTGCTGAAAGACCGTGTATTCCGGGCTCGTAAATAGCAGCCGCGTCAGACGCGTCTCTTGAACCGAATCCCGGAGTAAGCAGGTTGTCTTTGGAAGGCTTGCTCACAAAATATTCAACCACAGGAGCCATCACAAGCACGCTCAAACCCACAAGAACAAAAGCAATGTCTTTTTTGGAGAGGCTTTTTATTCTCTCTTTAAGGCTGAGGGCGGCCTTGCCCAGGTTCAAAGGCCCTGTCTTTTTGAATGCTGGTCTGACAAGAGGCGCTCCGCCTTTGTCTTCATCGTCATTTTTAAAGTAATTCATAATTCCTCCACATTTTTAATTTTGAATTGTGAATTTTTAATTTTGAATTGCAATCTGCTTTGACTGGTGGTTTTTACAATAGAAGTTAATATTTTTATTAATTCATCTGACTTATCTATAAAATCTTGTAAATTTTCTCCTTCTATATATTTTCCATCACGCATAAGTCTTAACCAGTAGTTGCACTCCCTTGCTTCTTTTGAGGCAATTGACATCTTAGACAGAAAATCTTTCCTGCTTTGACCAGCCAATGCTTCTTCAACATTTGCGCCTATACTTGTTCCACAACGAACCAGCTGTTTAGAAAGAACAAATTCATTTTTCTCAAGCAAATCTTTGTAAAATCTTATTATTTTCAACGCAAAATCGTAGGTTTTCTCTCTAACTATATTTTTTTCTTCCATAAATTTTCTCAAAAAATTTTTTTATTTCAGTCTTAATTAATTAAAAATTTAGAATTCATAATTCAAAATTCTCTTAAGTTCTGTCCTAATTAAGAATTCAAAATTCATAATTCAAAATTCTCTTAAGTTCTGTCCTAATTAAGAATTCAAAATTCATAATTCAAAATTCTCTAAGTATAGTTTAACTAATATTCGTTGCAATGAAAAGAGTCATCGGGCCTACATAAGCGTAGTATAAAGGGCCTAACGTAAATATTCACTGAACACCGTCAGTGAATATTTACCTAAGCAAAATTTGGTCTGTTTTAGGTTCTTTTATAAAAAATTCTTTTAAAGAACTAAAAAACCAAATTTTGCCTGGGTAAAACATCAGTAAACCATGTGGTTTACTGATGTTTTACGTTAAGGTTGAGAACTAAATTACTTAACCTAAACCTTAGCCTTAAACTGCTTTTTACTGCTGCTGATTGTCGCCTGATATGTCTTCTTTTTTATTAATCTGTACGCTTACATTAGCAGCGTCTTTGGATTTGTCGGTTCCGGTAAAGAAACCGGTAAGCGCGGCTCCGACAGCGCCCAAAGCGCCGCCGATTATACCCAGCTCTGAAGCAAGCATTAACACTCCGACTGCAATCAAAACAATTCCGATGAAACCGCCTAAAAGCAATCCAACCACAATAAGAAGAATGGCGAGAATTATTGAAAGCCAGCATTTCCACTTGCTGCAGCAGCTTATTTTGTATTTACTGTAACTGTTGCAGTCCATTGGGTCAGGGTTGGTCTGACATTCCTGGGCCAGAAGCGCGCCGTTTGTATTATACGCCTCGCAGTGGCTCTTAATCTGGTCTATTTTCCCGTTCCATGTCTGAACAGCTCCGCACTTGCAGCATTTGGGCGGACTGCCCAGGGTGCTTGCAACCGAGCTCATCTGGTCCGCGTGATAGGACATATTAGCGCCGTAAGTTCCCTCTGCTTCCGCGCATTTGTTCGCAAGCTCCTGAAGCTCCTCGGAGCCGCCGAGCATGTCTTCGGTGAAAGCAGTGTCAGGAGTCTGAACTCCCGCCCCGCCTGTTTCAGTGTCAATCAGAGGAGCGTTAACATCCGTGCCGTCGTAAGTGGCGCCTGTGTAAGCGGCCTGGTATTCGGGAGCCGCTCCCTTGTAAGCCGCAGCAGTGGTGCTGAAAGTCTCAGCTAACTGATACATGCCCCTTTTCCCAGAGCTTATTCTTGCGTCCATCTGGGCTTGCTTGAGTTTGTAGCCCACATTTTTCCATGAAAATCCCGAAACTTTTCCCATCTGTTTCACGTTGACTTTTCCGGCGCCGCCCGGAAGAGGAGTTTTTGAATCCCCGTATGAAATGGCCTTGCCGAGCAATCCGTCTTTCGGGTGCTGTGCTCCCATTGATTTGGCTGAGCCTGAAAACATTGACCTGTTCATGTAAGGCCCGGAAAACGAACCGCCGCCTCCGTATCTGTCCGCCAAATTCTGACCCAGACTGCCGTCCGTTCCCCCTAATAAACCGTCTTCTCCGTACAATCCTTTGCCTGCCTGAGCGAGAAGGCCTCCTTCAAGATCAACCACGTCGCCGTTATCCCCGCGCGATTTTTCATCTTCGTTGACAACGCCTTTAACATCCCTGCTTTTGCTTTTAATTTCTGAAACATTAAGTTCAGCGTTAAAAAGCTCCTTTCCCCCCCTTATCATCGCAAGGGAATCCTCTCCTGAAGGAAGAGAGGAGCCGGCAACGCCTCTCAGGAACTTGTTCCAGAAAGAATCCTCTTTTCCTTCTTGAACCGCTTTGTCAAACAGGGCTTTGAGAGATTCGCCTGAATACGAGGACATCGGGTGCAGAAATGAAGAAGCAAGTCCTCCCAATCCGATGGTCTGCAGAAAAGAAGACACAGCAGGAAAAGCCACGATTCTGCCCAAGGTCTCGGTGGTAACCACAAAAGGCATTGACAGGCCGGCCGCGACCAGAAGAATGGCAATGTATCTGGCTTTCCCCCCGAACAAGAGGAACAGCAGGCCGAGCATGGATTTTCTTTTATGTTTTTCAATAAATCTGCTCCCCATATAACCACCTCGCAGATTGAGATTGAGATTCAGAGTAACTATTCACTGAAAACCGTGTTCAGTGAATAGTTACAAGGGCAAAAGTAATAGCTTAGCTTTTCTAAAATAATTGCGTAATATATCATTTACCTGACAATAAGTTGTAGGGGTCGCATTTATGCGACCCGTCCATCTGGGTTTGATTTATCAAGCCCATTTTCAACGGGTGCGATGAATCGCACCCCTACATTTGGTTCTCAACCTCAATCTTAATCTCAATTTGCCCT
>JACQWV010000077.1 GCA_016209085.1 Elusimicrobiota bacterium | reverse complement strand
ATTATGAGTTTTAAATGTTGAATTTTGAATTATTCTCAATTAAGAATTCATAATTTAAAATTTATAACTCCGAAAAATTCAGTCGCACTTTTTTATTCAATGAATTATCAATCAAGTTAAGAGACAACTGAATTTTTCGGGCTAATGGAGGTTTTATGAAACCCGGGCAACAAGACAACATGCGGGAAGATATTTATCAGGAAATCCAGAAACAGAAAGCAATGAGCCGGGAAAAAGAGGCCGTGGGGAAATTAGCGGGCAGGATAATGCATGATTTCAATAATGTGATAGGAGCCATTGAGGGATATGCGGCTCTTATTTCAAGCGAAACCGCAGACCCGGTCGTGCGGGAAGACGCGGAACAAATAAGGGCTATCTGCGCCAAAGCGTCAAGACTCACGAAAGAACTCAGAAACATTGCGGCGCCGTGGGAACCGGAGTCTGAGAGCCGTTCTTCCGAGACAACGGCTGTCTTGTCGGATAAAAAGGTTTCCTGCAAAATCCTGCTCGTTGAAGACGAAGACTCGCTCAGAAAGGCGTCCACGAGGATTCTGTCAAAAGTGGGGTATCAGGTGTTTGAGGCGGAAAACGCGGAGCAGGCTTTTGAAATATTCAAAAAAGAGAATCCGGACATTTTGTTCACGGACATAGTAATGCCCGGCAAGAGCGGAACGGAACTTGCAAGAGAATTAAAGGATTCTAAGCCCAGATTAAAAGTGCTTTTTACAAGCGGATACGTCAATGAAAAAGGCAAAATAGAAGAGATAAACTCCAATACCGGTTTGTTCATACATAAACCGTACGATTATGAGGCTCTCATGAAGATGATAGGGGGGTTGTGCGCGGAGGCGCAGGCATAATTTGAAATTCATTTGAAATTTTTTTGAGATTTTTTTGAGCAAAATATGTCATAATATATCTAAAGAAAAAAGTTGACTTAGAACAACTGACAGATTTCAGCGCTGTGCGACGCCCCCAAATCCCCCCAATACCCCCTAAGCTCGCGCGGCGCTGATTTTTTTACCCCCACACCAAATCTTCGCTTTTAAAGCTGGGGATTGTTAATTAGTTAAAATTTGACTTCATGAGTGTTATAACTCAAGCCGGTCAATAAATTTGGTGTGGGGGTTTATATCCTTGTGAGCAGAGACATGATAGAGTTAATGTCATAGGGCTTGGGCAGGAAACGATAGCCCTTTTGCCGCATGGCTTCCAGAAGAGGTTCTTCCATAAAGCTTCCGCTGGTCAGTACCACCTTGATTCCGGGAAAAAGAGACGCTATTTCGTCCGCAAGCTCCATTCCGTTTTTGCCCGGCATCATCATGTCTGAAAACAGAATTTCTATATATTTTCCGCTCTCTCTTAAAATTTTTTCCGCTTCCGGGGCTGTCGCGGCCTCAAGAACGGCATATCCGCAGGCTTTCAGCCCTTTTGCAGATGATTTCCTGAGAGCTTCGTCGTCTTCAACCAGAAGAATCGTAAAGAAAGGCGCGTTTTCACGCATATTTTAACTATAAAATTATTTTAACCATAAGTCAATACATGGTTTAATCTATAGGTTATTGTCTGCTTCTTTTGCTATTTTTACAATATTAGTGATGAAAAAGGATATTTACGAAACAATAGGAGCCAGAATCAGGCAGGAAAGAAAAAATGCAGGTCTGACTCTGCAAAAATTAGCCGAGCTTGCGGACATAAGCGTCAGTTTTCTTTCTTATATTGAAGCCAATAAGAAAAAAGCAAGTCTCAATACGGTTAAGAAAATAGCGGACGGTCTTGACGTCCCGCTGTCTGCTATTTTTGAAGAACCGCGGATGGAGACGGCCAGAAATCCGGTTTATGAAGCTAAACAAAAGTTTGGCCAGATAATCAGGGACAAAAGCAAAGATGAAATATACACGATTCTTGATTTGGTGAAAGCCGGTTCAAAATTCGTGTCCTCTAAAACCCCCGGAAGAAAAAAATCGAAATAACTCTGAGAAGCTCAGTAATAATATATAATTCCTCTATAATGCCTAAAATCCTCGTAATTGACGACGACGGGATAGTCAGGGACGCTTTGAAAACCTTTCTTGGAAGAAAAGGATATGAGGTTTTTGCGTCTGCTGACGGACCCAACGGGCTTCTCGCCCTGAAAAATTCAAATCCGGACCTGGTGATTCTGGACAGGGACCTGCCCCATATGACCGGCTCAAAGGTTCTTGAAAAAATAAAGGAGATGGTCCCGGGTCTGCCCGTAATAATTCTCACCGGTTTTGACGACCCCCGGGACGCTGATAATTACATAAGGAAAGGGGCAACTCTGTTTTTGTCAAAAAATCTCGGCCTCTCCATGGTAGGGGACGAAGTGGACAAAATAACGGGTATATCCAGGCCGGCGCCTGAAAAAACTTCTCAAAGAAAAATTCCAAAGATTCTCTGCATTGACGACGATAAAACCATACTTGAGATAATCGGCAAATTTCTGAGAGTCAAGAATTGCCATGCCGTATGCACTACCGACAGCCTTAACGCCCTGGAAATCCTTGAGACCGAGAGGCCTGACGCCGTGTTCCTGGACATGTTCATGCCGGAGAAAAACGGAATAGAAGTTTTGATTGAAATAAAACGCAATTATCCGCAGATGCCGGTGATAATGATAACCGGCAACGAAGACGAGGAACTGGCAAAAAAGTGCCTTGAATTCGGCGCATTTGACTACATTTCAAAACCCGTTGATTTTAACAAACTCGCCACAACTCTTGAGGCTTGCCTGCTGAGCCTGCCGTAATTCCCCGCAAATTAGTGTAGTGGCTCTAACAGATCTTTACATTTGAATATCATGGTTTTTGTAGGGGTTTGATTTATCAAACCCGCTTTTATTCGGGTCGGATAAATCCGTCCTTATAATTCAAGGAGAGGGACGACCCCTACAATGCAGAATCAAATGTCAAGTTATTTATGAGCCACTACATTAGTCTTGACACGGAAAGGTTTTTAATATATAATATTAACATACCTAACATTTCTAATATATTTAATATACATGCTAAACGAGAAAATCATATGAAAAACTTTTTCACGACGTCGGAGGTCGCGCGCGTATGCGGAGTGGCCCACACCACCGTCATAAGGTGGATAACGGAAAAGAAGCTCAAAGCCTATGAGACTCCGGGAGGGCACAGGCGCATAGAGAAGGAATCCCTGATTGATTTCATGAAGGAGTTCCACATCCCGGTTCCTCCCGCGCTGGCCGACAAATGGTTCAGGGTTCTGGTGGTGGACGACGACAAATACATGGTCGGCATGATACGCAAACTCTTTTTAAGGGAGATGAGTGACGTGGATTTGCATATCACGACAAAAGGCATGGAAGCCCTTGTGATGATAGGAAAGATTCGTTTCAACCTCATCATCCTGGACGTTATCATGCCCGATATGGACGGGATAGAGGTTTGCAAAACCCTTAAGCGCAACCCGGACACGGCCGGCATAAAAATAATAGCCATAACAGGCAAAGAGCTTTCGGACGAGCAGGAAGAATATCTCAGGCGCAATGCCGAGTGCCTGCTGAAAAAGCCGTTCCCTCCTTCTCTCCTTCTTGAAAGGACGACGGCAATAATGGAAAGAAGCGGCATGGGGGTAAAATATATATGACGACGATGAAAGAAACCACGGCGATAAGACTTCTGGTTGAATATCTCAGGGGCGAGGGCGTTGAATACGTGTTCGGCATCCCGGGCGGAGCGCTTATAAATTTTTACGAAGCGCTTCACGATATGGGAGGCATAAAAGCGGTTCTGACAAAGCACGAGGAAGGAGCGGCATTCATGGCGGACGGGTACGCGCGGGCAAGCGGGAAAATGGGCGTGTGCTGTTCAACAAGCGGTCCCGGAGCCACGAACCTGATAACAGGCATTGCATGCGCTTATGCGGATTCCATTCCAATGCTTGTTTTGACCGGACAAGTAGCTGTTTCAGCTTTCGGCAAGGGAGCTTTTCAGGAAAGCTCCTGCTTCGGCGTGGACATTGTGGACATGCTCAAGCCCGTCACTAAAAGCAGCGTGATGATTCCGTCTCCGGAAAAAACAGGGGATATTGTAAAGGCTTCATTCAGGACGGCTTTAAGCGGCAGAAAAGGTCCGGTTCACATAAATTTTCCAATGGATTTTATGAAAAAAACAGTGAATGCCTGCATCATGCCTCCTTCAAAATACAGGATAACTTCCGGACAGTTTGACAGGGAGGCAATCCGGGCCGCTTCCAGGGAGCTTATTAATGCCAAAAAACCCGCAATATTGGCCGGCAACGGCGTGAATCTCGCAGGAGCGCACGAGGAACTCAGAAAATTGGCTGAAAAACTGCACATACCTGTCGCTACTTCTCCGAAAGCAAAGGGAGCATTGCCGGAAAACCATCTGCTTTCCCTGGGGATTCTGGGTTTCGGCTCTTCTATGCACGCAGAAAAATATCTCTTGTCCGAAGATGTGGATGTGCTTGTGGTGATAGGCACCAGCCTTGGAGAATCCTCCAGCTGCGGCTGGGACGCGAGATTGCAGCCCAAAAAAGCCCTGATACAGATTGACATAGACCCGGAGGAAATAAGCAAGAATTATTCCGCTGATTACGGCATTGCAGGAGACGCAAAGGCGGTTCTCAGGGAATTGAATTTTCAGTTGGAAAGAGATCTGCGGTGGCTGCAAACATGGGAAGGGCTTTCATTGGAATGGATAAGGGAGTTTAAAGAATCAAATCCAAGATACATAACTCCTGAAAAGATGGATTCCGAAGAAGTTCCGTTAAAACCCCAGAGGGTCATAAAAGAAATTCAGGAAGCGATTCCATCTGATGCAATGATTTTTGTGGACCCGGGCACATCTGTGTTCTGGGCTTTTCACTATTTTTCATCCAATGAACCGGGGAATTTTTTTGTGAATACCGGGCTTTTCTCCATGGGCCACGGCACTGCCGCGTGCATCGGCGGGAAGCTTGCGCGTCCGGATAAAACAACGGTGGCCATAGCAGGCGATGCCGCGTTTGCCATGAACGGCATGGAAGTTCATACAGCTGTTGAACTGGATCTGCCCATAGTCTGGGTTGTGCTGAACAACGGCGGACATGGAATGATTTATCACGGCGAAAGAATACAGTTTGGAGGGAAGTTTACATGCAGTCTTTACAACAAAAGGCTCAATATAGCGGAAATAGCCAAAAGTTTGGGCGCTCTTTCTTTCCGGGCAAATGAGCCCGGGGAAGTGAAAACCTGTCTTATTGAGGCCATACAAAGCGGAAAGCCGTCTGTTATTGATGTGGAAGTGGATTTACGTGAAGTTCCTCCCATAGGGCACCGCATTAGCGCTTTAGATAAAATGTTTGCCGGTAAAGAAGTTGCTGTCACCAGATAATTATGATAAAAGAATTTGCATTTCTTTGGATACTATTAAGCCTTGCGGGAACATCTCATGGCCGGGAACTTATTGTCTGCGACGATGTCAGCGATCCTTTTACGCTTGATCCTCAAAAAGAGTTTTCTGAAAAAAACCATACTATCAATCAGCAGATTTTTGACGGCATTGTCAGGTTTGACCCGGACGGGAAAATTGAGCCGGCTCTTGCCGTTTCCTGGGAGAGGATAGACCCCTACCGGATGCGCTTTAAGCTGAGACAGGGGGTCTTTTTTCACAACGGGGAGCCTTTTGACGCAGAGGCTGTCAGGTTCAGCATAGAGAGGTATCTTAACCCGGAAACAGGATATCCAGGATTATCTTTTATAGGTTCTATAAGCCATGCCGAAGTCGTAGATTCCAATACCGTGGACATTGTCACTAAACATCCGGACGCTATTCTTTTAAACCGCCTAGCCGGGCTGATACTCATTATTCCTCCGAAGTACATAAAGGAACACGGGCCGGAGAATTTTGCGGCCCGGCCTGTAGGCGCCGGGCCGTTTGCATTCAAGGAATGGGTAAAAGGAAACCGCATAGAACTTACTGCCAACAAAAATTATTGGATGAAGGGATTCCCGAAGACGGACGGGCTTGTTTTTAAATTCATACCTTATGAAAAACAGGTGGATGCCCTGTTTGCGGGCGAAGTTGACCTGATTACTGATTTGCCGGGCACGCAAACATTAAAGGTAAAAACAAATCCTAAATTTACAGTGCTGAAAAAACCCTCTTTTTACACCATGCCTTTTGCATTGAATTTGTCTTCCGGGCCATTGAGCAATGTAAAGGTGCGCAAGGCATTAAATCACGCCGTGAACAAAGAAAATCTGATTCGCTACGACCTTCTTGGAAACGGGAAACCAATTGCCACGCTGAGCATGCCGGGAGAGACAGGACACAACCCTTTATTAAAACCTTATGAATACAATTTAAATAAAGCCAGAAAACTTCTTGCCGAAGCAGGATACCCGAAAGGCTTTTCAACAGAATTTCTGGTTAAAAAAAATGCTGAGCGGGCGGCAAAAATCGTGGCGGCTGATCTTAAAAAAATCGGGGTAATCTTAAACATAACACTGGTTTCAGACGCGGACATGATT
>JACQWV010000018.1:7295-41600 GCA_016209085.1 Elusimicrobiota bacterium | reverse complement strand
GCAGCCGTCAGTCCCGTCAGCCCCGCGCCTATGATAACAATGTCAGAACTTTTTTTCATTACTTAATCTCTTAATCACTCAATTTCTATTCACTATTTATGAATATCCCGAACCATTTCCCATGGGTGCAAAATCTTTGCCGCAGAGAGAGAAAAAACGGATTTCGCCAGATTCTTGTACAGGGTGCGGTACCACGCCTTCTCAACGGCTGTGCCGGACAGAAATTTTCTTAACTGCTTCGGATGGGTCAGATAGCGCCTGTAAAAACCGCGGTATTCACGAAGAAGATGTCTTTTGCTCGGAATGAATTTAACCGTGTTGTGATAAAACATGTCTGCACCGGGCAAATCAGATTTTTCTCTGGCGCGGGTAAAATCCCTGGTTCCGGAACGCGGCTCAAATATTGATATGATGGGATAGTCGGTTAATTTGTCTGCCGCGCGGAAAGTGGATTCCGTTTCCTCCCGAGTTTCGTCAAGATATCCGACCATCATAAATCCGCCGATAAAAATGCCGGTCTCGCGCAATATTTCCACCGCCTTCAGGTTGGTCCGGGCGTCGGTGGATTTTGAATAATCTTCAAGGAGCCTGTTTATCTGGGTTTCAATGCCCAGCAAAGCCACGCGCATTCCGGCGCGGTAAGCCAGCTTGATTGTTTCAGGAGATCTCACGACCGCGTCGGAACGGATGAACGCCGCGAAATTGAATTTCAGGTTTTCCTTTAATATGCCTTCGTAAATCAGGGCGTAGCGCTCCGGCTCCGCTCCGAAATTGTCGTCCGAGAACCAGATTCTGGTAAATCCCAGCGTGTTTAAAATCCGCAGTTCCTCAAGAACCCTGCCCGGGGATTTGAAACGGTGCGTATGGCTCCACATTTCGCTTGCCGCGCAGAATTTGCAGCTGAAACTGCATCCTCTTGAAGTTTCCGCAGTCGTTGAATAGCCCGGTATGGGCAGCGGCAGATAATAAAGTTCAGGGTTATAAATAGTCCAGTCCGGAATCGGCAGTTCATCCAGACTCGGAGTTAATGGTCTGGGGGGGTTGCGATGAAAATTCCGTTTTCCGTCTTGCCAGGAAATTCCCGCTATCTTATCTACAGCCCCGCCGTTTTTAACAGCTTCTAACAATTCAACTATGGTTCTTTCTCCTTCGTTCCTGACCACGAAATGAACGCCCCGCTCCAGCCATTCAAAATCATAAGCAGTGGCATGATGCCCGCCCACGATTACGGGTTTTCCCGGACAGGTTTCCAGCAAGTGTCTGACGTTCGCTTCCGTATTAAGCGCGCCCACGCTGGAGTGAGCGTTTACAAGCACAGCGTCCGCGTCCTGAGCGCGTTTTGTCAGTTCTGCCAATGAATAATCCCTGACCGTTCCGTCCATGTAGTCAACCTGATAATTCTTAAGGCAGGCGCGCAGCTGCGCAAACGCGAGGGTCGGGGTTCCGCCCAGAAGTCCGGTGAAATCCTCCGGGGCCGGCCAGCGTTTATATATTCTCAGGGGCTGCAGCATTAAAATATTGCGCATAATATATGAATCATGAACAACACTGCTCGTAGAAAGTGGTTAGTGGTGAGTGACAAAAAGTAATTGAGTGTATTGAGTAATTAAGCGATTAAGTTTTTAGAAATTTTTTAAATAGAACTTAATTACTTAATCACTATTTGCTTAATCACTTAATCACCGACCACTATCCACTAATCACTATTCGCTCTCCTTAAGACGGCGAAAGGAAGTATAATGACGGAATAGATTTACGGCTCTGAGAGGGATATCCCATCCGAAAGGGCCGTCCCTGGCTATGCGCCAGGCGCGCACAGAATTAAGATAAAATCCGTAATAAGCCCGTCTGTATAACATTCTATATCTTTTGCCTGACACATGGCTTGCGTTGAACGGCGCGCCGAAATATTCAAAATCTATGGAACTCACATCTGAAGGCATCCTGCCTGCTTTGTTAAACATGTCGTACATCTCGGTGCCGGGGTACGGATTCGGGTTGAAAAATAACGCGAAATGAAGATTTGAGTTATGCGCGAAACGGATGGTTGAGAGCATTTCTTCCTCGGTTTCATCAGGCAAACCGAGGATAAAAAAACCGCGCGTAAATATCCTGCGCTTTGCCATCATGTCTATGGTTTTGTTTACTTTTTCAAGATTGAGATTTTTTTTCAAGAGTTTCTGGAGACGCTCGGAAGCGGTTTCCACAGCGACCGAGACTTCGCCCGCTCCCACCTGCTTGAGCAAGTCCAGGGATTCCTCTTGAATGATATCCGCCCTGATGGCGTTGGGAAAATGCAGAACGGAACGCAGGTTCCGCTCCAGAAGCAGTTCCAGCATGCGGTTGAACCGTTCCGGGTTAAAATTGACAATGTCGTCCAGCACTTCAATTTCCCTGGCGCCTGATTTATGAATCACGGCGACTTCTTCCGCCACGGATTCGGGAGAACGTCCGCGGAAGGCCTTGCCGAAAAGGTTATGGCAAAACAGGCAGTGATACGGACATCCACGCGATGTGATAATGGGCATGTACGGTCTTATTCCCACAGTGGCCATACCGCCTACTTTCCAGAATTTTCGGTAATCAATCATGTCCCATGCCGGAAGCGGCAGGAAGTCCAGGTTTTCTATGAATTTTCTCTGTGGCGTAATATGAACTGCTCCGTTGCTGCGGAAAGCGACCCCATCAACCTGCTTTAATACGTTTTCGTTTTTCCAGCCGGGCCCCTGGTCCAGAACTATGCGGACAAGTTCCGCAAAAGTCTCTTCGCCTTCGCCCATCACTGCTGCGTCCACGTTTTTATCCTTCAGAGCGGTTTCCGGGTCGGACGAGGGATACGGGCCGCCGAGCACGAGAGGCATTTGCGGGTTTTCGGTTTTTACTGCGGAGGCTATTTTATGAGCGAGAAAAGATTCCGAGGTGAGTCCGCTTATGCCGACAATATCTATTTTGCGCCCGGCCAGGACTTGGAGTATTTTTTTGGAAACGTCTATTTCAAAAAGGGCGTCTATAATACGCACGTCGGCTGAAAGATGTTTGCGCAGATACGAGGCGATATAGAGGAGCCCCATGGGCGGGGAAAACCCCCTTATTTTGGAAACCACGCTTCTGCTTTTGACAAGCAAAACAACAGGAGGTCTCATAATTTTTTTAGTTTGCTGAGCCTGTTACCCAGCATCCAGTGGCAAAGCTTGCTTTGCATGCGTTTGCAGACCAAGGTCTGCAACTACATTTGCAGAGCTTCGCTCTGCCGCTACTTCCTGTTTCCTGTATTCTGTTTGCTGTTTACTGGTTATTGAGCATATTGCCAAGCATCCAGCCTGAAAGTATGGCAGTTGTGACGCCGGTGCCGGGTCTGGTCCAGTGACCAGTGTGGTAAAGCCCTTTTACAGGCGACTTCATGGAAAGCCGGCGCGTCAGCACTTGGTCCGGGGTGTTTGCCCAGCCGTACATAGAGCCTTCGGAAGCGTTCGTCAGCGCCGCGAAATCTTCAGGCGTCATTATGCGTTTTACGGCAATATGTTTTGAAAGGCCGGGCAGTCTTTTCTTCTCCGCCATTTCTATCATTTCCGATGCCAGCTCTTGTTCGCGGCCGCGCCAGTCTTTCTCGGGCCGCCAGGGCAGCATAGTGGTGAGTATCAGGGTGCTGTGCCCTGGCGGGGACAGTTCCTGGCATATTTTTGTGGGAGAATATACGCTCATAGCGGCAGGCTCGCCGCGCTCAAAAGAGCGGTACGTCTCCTCGTGGTCGTAACCGGGGAAGATTATATACTCGTGGCACTTCAGCCCGTGTTCGGCCACGTTATAGTCCAGGCCAAGAAAGACGCGGAAGGGCGCCATGGAAAGAGACATTTTCCAAAGTTTTTTTGTGAACCGCTCCGGCGCCTGGCCCGGCTCCAACAGGTCTCTGTAAGTGTGGCGCGCGTCGGCGTTGGAAATCACGATATCGGAATAAAATTTTTCTCCTCCGGCTATTTCCACCCCTTTGACCTGGCTGTTCTCAGCCATTATTTTTGAGACAGGAGAGTTCAGCAGGAGTTTTCCTCCGCGGCTTAGAAAACCTTCCGCCATTGCGTCGGCTAATTTCTGAGAACCGCCTGCAGGGTAATAAGTGTGCTCGGCGTGCTGCATGGATACAAAAACGTCCATCATCACGCCTGAAATCCGGCTGGGCGGCAGGCCCAGATAAATCCAGGAAGCATGAATCACGGAGCGCAGTTTTGGGTTTCTTATCCAGCGGCGTATCATGATGTCCGCGTTGAACGGCATCTTCAGAAGCAGTCCCCAGAGGAAAGTGAAAGGGAATGTGGCTATTTTCAGAGCGTCCACTGTCTCTGCCATCATGTTGTTCACTACCGGGTTTGAGCCGTGGAGCAGGCGATGCGATATCAGGGCGTCTTTCCTAAGCGTGTCCATGCCGGCCAGCGTGCGGTCTATATCCGAGGCGTCTTCAGGAAAATCCTTTATCAGTCCGGCGCGCAGTCCGTCCCTGTCGCCGGCCAGAGTATAGGAGCGGTCAGGCATGTCCACGACCAGGAAGGGATTGACCTGCCTGAAAGCTATTTTATCAGCTATGCCGTAATTCTTAAGGACAGCAGCTGCCATGCCGGGCCCGCCTATGCCGGAAAGCTGGTGAACCGCCAGGTCAAAAGTGTAATCCCCGATTTTAAGAGAGGCGCAGTTGCCGCCGGGCTTGTCGTTTTTTTCCGCAATGAGCGTTTTCCAGCCCCGGGCCGCAAGCGACAACCCGGCTGAAAGCCCGCCGGGTCCGGCGCCGATTATCACGGCATCGTATTTTTTATCTATTTGTTCCATCGGAGCCTCTTTCAACCGGGTCAACCCTGTGGAATTGGCGTTGTACAGCGCCAGCCGCAGAGCGGCATTCCACAGGGTAAAGCAGTATCAGCATGAGAATCACAGGCAGAACTGCCGAGACCATGGGATTGTGAAAAAAAACGACCATACAAACATGGCAGAGGTGAAAACGGCGGCCAGTTTCGGCGCCTTTTCATACGGGTCCTGGACAAAAGCGGAAATCATGCCCGGCGCAAAAGCAAAGACCGCCCTGACCAGCAGGTACCAGAACATAAATATAGAGCCCTGAAATCTTTTATAAACAGCCAGCATCGGTTTTATGTCAGCCAGGAAAGCGATTGCGCCGGACACTAACAGCAAACCTGAAGCGAAGAGGAGGTCTCTGAACCGCGCGCGTTTAAGGACAAACGCGGTTATTATGATTAAGGATAAAGCCGCGCCGGTTACAAAAGCTCTCATCCACGCCTGGTCAGTGAGCCCGTAATGCCGCGCCACCCTTAAAAAAACCATGACGGGAAAAATCGCGACGGCGATGTGCAGGGTTCTCCGCATGAATAGTATTTTATAAAAAATGGTTCAACTTCGCTCACTATAACCAACGAATGCCAGGCCGGCTATATTTCTAACAAATCCTAAATCTTCGTAGCGTCAAAACTATTCGGAGAGCGAGGTTTTACGGCAATGCGCCGAGAAACCGCTCTGCTGAGACCATCCACTGAATAAAACCGTTTCTACTTGTTTTTCTGCAAATTCCCCTTTTGTTAACCAACTGAACGGCAAATGGAGCTTCCAGTTTATTCTGGAAAGACAATAAATTGCCTGAAAAATCTTCCTCATTAAGTTTGCATTCTATCAAGACTAAAGGTTTGTTGTTTTCAGTCAGGATGAAATCCACTTCCCGTTTTTCCTTGTCCCGCAGATAAAACAAATCGGCGCGGGCCTGTCCCATTACGCGCCATAAATTTACGGCTTTATAAATGTGAAACGCCGCAAGATTTTCAAAACGGAAGGACTCATCAGGGACTTCCACCCAGTCGTAAAGGTATATTTTAGATTCTTTTTTAAGCGCTCTGGAAATAGACTTTGAAAAGGGGGATATTTTAAAGATGTAATAGAACTGCGAGAGCGTCAAGAGCCAGGCTTTAAGCGTGTCAAAAGAAACGCCGACATCCTCGCGCAAGGAGTTAATTGATAGGGGACTGCCTATTCTCTCCGGCAGAATATTTGAGAGAACCTCCATGTTTGAGATTTCTCGTATGGCATAGGCATTTCTAATGTCTTCGCGGATTAGAAGAGTTTTTCTTTCCTGAAACCACATCCTGTAAAATCTTTCGCTGTCTCTTAGAAAAGGTTCCGGAAACCCTGATAGTCTGATGAGCGATTCGTAAACCTTTCGGGAACCGCTTGGCTCAGGCATATCCGCAAGCATCTGTTTGAACGCATTCCAGTCCGGAATGCCGCCAAGAATTTCGCCGACCGTAAGCGGGAATAAAGGGAGAGAAAAATACCTGCCAAGCAAACTATCTCCTCCTTTTTTAAACAGGTCCAGGCGTCCGCTTCCCGTAACTATAAACGCAAATTCTCCGGCGTATGAATCATAAACGCCTTTAAGATAATTTTTCCATTTTGAATATTTGTGTATTTCGTCAAAAACCGCCAGAAATATCTTTTTTGTTTCTCTGTTCTCTTTCTCAAAGAAATAAGGGTCCTTTATCAGCTTTTTCTGGTCGGTTATTATGTCCCAGTTGAAATAAATTCCCTGCCCGGTTTCTTTTAGTATTTTTTTTGCAAGAGTCGTTTTGCCGACCTGTCTGGGTCCGCTTATAAAGGCCATTTTTTTATAATTTCCAATGATGTTTTCCGCTTCAGAGCGTATGTTTCTTTCAATCATACTTCTATTATTCAACAAAACTCGGAAAAAGTCAAGACTTTTTCCGAGTTTTGTCTGAATGGCATGCCAGGTGTCCGGGGGGACGTTGTCGGAGGGGAGTGGTGTTGCAAGATAATAGAAATGTCAGTGTTTGTGTAGAATAGAAATGTCATGGTCGTAGTTTTTCTTTTTTGCTCCTTTTTTCTTTTTGTTAATTCTGTGGATACTGTTTATATCCAAGTCCTTGCAGAAGCCGGCTCCGACAAAGGCACAGGTTTTTTCAATGAGAACCTTCTCCAAGGATGGTTTTTTGGCAATTTATAAGGCTTTACAGTATTAAAAAAGGCACCTGTTACCTTTTGTCCTGCTCCGGGAGCCGCGTTCAATCGGATAAAGCCAGAAGAATTATCTCTTTTCCGAAATAGATGGTGGAAGACGTGCATGCGTTGGTCAATAAAGTTTGTTGCCGCGCCGACCTACCGGATCGTGTCCAAAAAGAGATTCCAGCCTGTCAGGCATCCTTTCTGATAGGACAGCGAGCACGGCTATAGCCAGTTTTATTTTTTCTTCGAACAGCCTGCAGCTCCTAAGATGAGGCTTGGAGATGTCCCTGTTGAAGTAGTGGTTTATATTGAGGCATGAACCGGTGGTCCCGCATACGCTGAACAGACGGCAGTTGCCGCATTCTCTGAACCTTTTTTTCATCTGTTCAAGAAGGGAAAGATATTTTTTCCGGTTCACACCGGAATGCACGTTCCCTAGTGAAAAGGCAGTTATTCCTATGAAAGAGGTGCAGGGAAAGATTTCCCCGTCGGCCGAGACTGCGATCTGCCCCTGGGCGGCCGGACAGCCGCCTGTGACATGATGATTGTAGTAAAGCCGCTGCATAAGTTTGAAGAACCTGTTGAAAAAGGTCTTACCGTAGTCAAGAACGCCGCTGACGGCCTCTTCGGAATATTTTCCGGCCAGCAGCTCATATTCCCTGAAAAGTCTGCGGAAATCCTTCTGCTTCTGAAAAAAAATAGATTCTCGCCCCTGTGTTATCCTGTGGCAGGCATCCTCGCTTTCAAATATCTCCACTCGCTCAAAGCCCAGTTCCTTCAGATTCCGGTAAAGCGAGACCATATCCGTATAATACGGCGTTACGGTTGTTCTACCGACGAGCCGTAGTCTTATTTCCGGGCGCATTTTCTGCAGGTTCCCGGCTATCGCCGCGAAGCTGCCATTTCCGTTGCGCATCGGCCTGTTTCTGTCGTGTATGGGTCCTGGTCCATCCACGCTTACCGCTATCTGCACGCCGAGGCCTATGAGTTTTTCGGCCAGTTCCGGGGTCAGAAGGGTGCCGTTGGTGGCGAGCAAAAAATGGAACTTTGTTTTTTTCTTCCTTTCAATGGTCTTGCAGTATTCCACTGTGGCTAGAAGGGTGGGGAGGTTCTTCAGGGGTTCTCCCCCGTAGAAATCCACTACCAGTTGTTTCTCCCCTGCGCTCATTTGGACCAGCAAGTCTACGGCCTTAACTGCCGTCTCCTGGGACATTGGGGGAAGGCAGGGGGCTTCAGAGCGCGGCCCGGCCTTTTCGCTCTTAAATGCGCTGTTGGAATATTTCCCGGTGTCGTTCCAGCAATAGACGCAGCGGAGGTTGCAGTCAGAGGTTATATTCAAAGTCAGGTCGGTAAGAATGGCCGAGACTTTCGGCGTCATGCAGCTTGCGGGACGCAAAGGGAAGCGCCTGGAAACTTCCTCCGGGATGGAAAACCGCCTCGCCAGTTTTTCGGCCGCAACGGCGGAGACGGCGCCTTTGCTTTTACATATTGCGTGGTCCCATTTTTTAAGGGAATTAAAGGTTGCAAATGGGAGTTCGTAAAAGTCTCCGGTACAAGTTGAAACGCCTATGCGGCGTCCCAGTTTTTCAAAAAGATATACTGGCGATAGCGTCATGCCTGTCTCCGCGAAAACCGGAAGTCCCCGCAAGAACGGGGACTTCCGGGATATGAACTGTTTGGCGCTTACCAGAGGACACGGCCGGAACGACAGTATCTAGAAAGATTCTTTGTCCCGGTTTTCGGTTTGTTCAGTTGTTTAATAGCAGTCTTCGCGGTTTTTCTTACCGCTTGTTTTGTTGCAGGCATATTTTTCTCCTTGTCGCTCATTTATAATATTCTATAAGACCGGTGTTTGCAGTGTCAATCATGAGCGTACCCCGGTTTGAATCATGTCCCCGTGTCTTTTGCGGATAAAATCCTCAAAACGCTGGTAATTTTTCTGTCGCCAGGGCTTGCCTGTGAAGAAACTCCAGCCCATCTTGACGAACATCATGTAGTAGGTCCGGTACAGGAGTTTGTTCGAAAAAAAGTAATTGTACAAAGATTTCTTGTTGAACAAGAGCCCCTTGCCGACCACATTCTTATAATACGCGTCGGATTCCTTCGCCGAAAGTTCAGCGGTGCGGGTCACGCAGTCCAACATATTATATTTGGAAAGGTCTCGGACTTCAATCGCACCCATCTTTTCGCATTCTTGGTAATAAGATGTCCCCGGCCACGGGGTCGTAGCATTGGGCCCGATTATGTCGCAAGTTTTAGAGAGGAATTCAAACGTATTATGCAGGCCGGCCTTTGTGTCCCACGGGGCGCCCCACATGAGCATCCCCATGAGGATGAAATCGTAAGAATGCGCAATTGAAACCGCCCTAGTCACGGTTTCCATTGTCTGCGGCTTGTTGAGGCGCTTGAGCCCCTCGGGGCTAACGGTTTCTATTCCTAACATTATCTGGTAGACGCCGATGTCCCTGAGGTATTTAAGATGTTTTTCGTTCTTGATGAGGTTGGCGCAGGTGGTCTGTATCCACATTTTCACGTCAGGCCGTCTTTTAGTCATCAGCGCGATGAACTCTTCTGTCCGTTCCTCATCGTGCAGGAAATCGTTGTCGCCGATGTAAAATATTTTTTTGCCGTATTTTACGCTTAAAACTTCAAGGGTATCCACCATGTACTGCGCGCCGTGCCCGCGCCAGGTGTGCTGCCACAACTGCGTCTCGGAGCAGAACACGCAGTTGCCCTGACAGCCCCTTGCAAGGGTTACAGTAAATCCCACCTTGCCGCCGAACGGCGCCAGTCCATAACGCTCCATGGGGAACAGGTCATACGCGGGCGGCGGCAGTTCGTCAAGGTTCTGCATTAACGGCCTCGCCGCGTTTTTCACCGGCGCTCCGTTCTTCAAATATGCCAGGCCAAGTATACGGGAAACGTCGGTTTTGTTTGCGTTCAGCGCTCTTAAAAGCTCCATTAACGTCAATTCGCCTTCGCCCATGATCACATAATCCGCGACTTCGTCCCTTAACGCGTCTTCCCAGAATATTGAAGCGGTATAACCGCCGGTTATAATCCGGGCTTTCGGCAGTATTTCGCGGACCAGCTTCGCGCAGTTCAGCGTGGTAGGCCAGAATGCCGTTACCGAGCCTGTTATAGCGACGACATCAGGCCGCTCTTTTTCTAAGTATTGGGCAGTTCTGTCCCATGGACTATCCGGTTCCATAGACGCGTCAAAGACTTTTACGTCGAATTCGCGGCGCGCCACAGCGACAAGATATATAAGGGAGGGTGATGCTGTCATGCCCCTGAAAAATTCCCAGAATGTATGGGGAGGGTCCAAAAATAATATTTTCATATTGTTTCTCCGCTGCTCAGGTAAAATTTGAAGTCCCACACGCATTTGCGGAGCAGTATTTTTGCCATTTTTTTCTGTCCGGGTCAGGTACCGGGCGGCTTCCAGCGGACGCTCGCGCCAGGAGCGCTAATCTTTCTTCGGAAGTATGCTTGCGGACTATTGCGTCCTGCAGCTCGGCGGGGCTCAGCCCACCGAAGTTCAGCAGCTTCAGGTAATCCCTCATGCCATCCAACGAGGCGGCCGCAAATTCCCCGGCAAGGAAGCGGTACATATGCCGTAGGAACCGGCGCTTTGTTTCCTTCCTGGAAAAGACATGGAACGGAAACTTAAAAAGTATCTGGCGCATAAAAATGCGCATGGCTATTGGCACATTCTTCTCTACGCCTTTCAGGCTCGGGATGCGCACATCGTGATAGAACATGTCCTTGGCCAGTATTCCCCGGCGTTCATAGTCATTGTAGTCAGGGGTGCCCTTCATGGGTTGCAGCGCGTTGACCAGGGGAATATCGCACCACTGCTGGTTAAGCCGCATCGTCTCAGGGATGTCTTCCGGCCGTTCGTCAGGGTGGCCAACCAGCAGAAAACCGAAGACCAGTATCCCGGCCTGGTCCAGAAGCCGAAACACTTCGGGGTATGTAGAAACGTCGGCGGCGCCGGAAGGACCTTTGTTCCACTTTTTCAGCAGGTCCTGGCGCGGGGACTCAAAACCTATGAACACGGCTTTGCAACCGGAGCGTGCCATTAGCGCCGGCAGGATAGGATCCTTTAATATGGAGTCAACGCGCATGAAGGACATCCAGTGCATATCTATGCCGGTTTTTAGCATCTCCCGCATGAGCTCGGCGTGATATTCCGGCGGGTTGCCGAAGCCGTCCCCGACGAAAAGCAACTGGTCCGCCCCCATGCCCTGCAGCCGCTTTAGATCTTCAATGACCTTTGGTATAGAACGATAACGCTGTTTCCCGTCCCACATGCGGGTGGCCAGGCAAAAAGAGCATCTGTTCGTGCAGCCGCGCGAGGTCTCCAGTGATACGGTGAGCCCGCCCCGGGCCGTGAACTGCTGGTAGCCGCGCAGGTCCATCATATCCCAGGCCGGAAAAGGCAGGCTGTCCAAATCAGTCACCATTTCCCTTTCCGGGGTGCGCACCACCTGGCCTCCTTCCATAAAGGAAATCCCTTTCACATCGTGGAACCCGCGCTTTTTCTCTATGCGATCCAAAAGTTCCGCGAGTGTATGTTCTCCTTCGCCGTGTACTATGATTGTAGCGCCGCGTGCTAACCATTCCGGACCGTAAAAAGTCGGGTGATGCCCGCCCATTATTATGGGCAGGTCGGGTCTGAGCCGGCGGACCAGCCGTACCGTTATTTCCGCGTTCAATGCCAGCTGGGATGCGGAACAGGTGATGCCTATAGCGTCAGCTTCCGCCGCCCACTTTCCGAATTCCCTGAGGTCCAATCCGGATACCAGCGCGTCAAAAATTTTCACTTTCCGCGAGGGCCCGGCCATGGCTGCCAACTGCGCTAGGGTAACCGGCGGATGCGGTCCCCAGACCATAGGAAAATCATTGGCAGACATAAAACGCGATGCTATGCACAGCGGGGTGGTAAGTAAAAGGTTCACTTCTTCACCTGCCTGTTGTCTGCAATATAGCCCGGAATTTTTTTTATATTCTTCATAATTTCAATCCGACGCGCTAAACGCAATACATTCTCCTCTGAAAGATATTTTTTGCGCAGGCGCTCTATCACTTCCTCTTCTGCGGACTTGCGGCCTTTAAAAAGAAACCAGAAAAAATCCGCTATGTTCTGGCTATTGGCGCGCAGCATCCCCATGATGAACCATTGTATTATAGCAGTTTCCACGCGGCGCAGTCTTGGGTCCAGTAAATTGCGTATCAACCGCAGGGGATCTGCCAGGTAGCGCAGGAAAAATCTGTTATACGCTGCAAGTATGGGCCTGGTCCCCCTCACGGCAACTGTAAATGAATCGTGATAGAACATTTCCTTAGCCAGCAGGCGCTCCTGTCTGGTCTTTGCGTAGCCTGCTGTGCCGGGCAAAGGCTTGTACAGGGTTACTACAGGGTAATCGCAGAAGCGGCGATTATCCTCCAGGGTTTTCATGGAACTTGCATGGTTTTCGCCCGGATAGCCTACCACCAGAAAGCCGAACACGGTTACTCCGAGCGCTTTCAGGAAGCGATAATCTTCTTCGTAAAATTCAGTCCCTGCGATACCCGCATTGCCTTTGTTGAACTTCCTGATGTCCGCGCTGTCCACGCTTTCAAAACCCACGCACGCGAATTTCAGCCCCGAGGCGGCCGCATCTTTCATTAATGCGCGGTTTGCCCTTATGTAATCGTGCCGGAAGAATCCTCCCCACTCAAATCCGAAATTCTCGCGGACCATTCCCTCGTAAATCTTTGCCTGTCTGGCAGTGTCCATGGAAGAGCCGTAGTTGTCGTCCACTATGAAAACCTGGGTTACGTTATGGCGTTTCAGCAGCCGCATCTCCTCAATCACCCGCTCCGGAGACTTGAAGCGGTGGGTATTGCGCCACATGGGTCCTACCTGGCAGAAAGTGCAGCGCTGCTCGCATCCGCGTCCGGTCTCCACGCAAGCTGAACGGCCCGGCTTGCGCAGATAAAGGTAATAGCCGGAGAAATCTACCAGGTCCCATGCCGGCATTGGCAGGTCGTCAAGGTTCTGTATGAAAGGCCTGTCAGGGTTGCGCCGGATTGAACCGTCCTCATCTCGCCACGAAACTCCGGCCACGTCGTTTAAGTCGCGTCCTGCCGCCAACGCGTCTACCAGTTCAGGGAAGGTTATTTCCCCCTCGCGGCGCACCACCGCGTCCGCCCCTTTATTCAGCCATTCTCCGTCCTGGAAGGTCGGATGATGCCCGCCCATTACCACAGGGAGGCCCGGCCTGAGATTCTTTATGAACTTCAGGTTCAGTTCCGTGTTCAGCGCCGCGTAGGAGCACATCACATTGATGCCGACGACATCAGCCCACCGTATAATAGAAGCGTAGTTCCGGAGAGGTATTTCATACACGTTGCCGTCCAGAATGCGCGCCTCGTGATGCCTGTCCTTTAGCGCTGCTGCCAGCTGCGCCATGGTGACAGGCGCTTCAGTCAACGCCGTTGGTGTAGGGGTCGTCCCTCTCCTTGAATTATAAGGACGGGACAGTCCCTGCGTACGCAGGGACGGGCTCAATGAATTGAGCCCCTACATTTTTGCCTGACATAACGGTGTTCAGTGAGGATTTACATTTCTGCGTAGCTCAGTAAGTAATTAAGTTTAAAAGCTAAATCGCTCAATCACTTAATTACTTAACTGACTGGTTATTGCTTTCATTAAGTCTGCGGAACGAGGCCACATTCCTCAGCAGAGAATACACGCGCATGGGAATGTCGGATAATACGGGCCTGTCCCGCGCTATGCGCCAGGCTCTTGCCGGGTTGAAATAAAATCCGTAATAAGCCCATTTATACAGCCGCCTGTACAAATTGTCGGGCACTTCGCTTGCGTTGAACGGAGCGCCGTAATATTCAAAATCTATGCTTTTGAAGTCTTTGGGCATCTTTCCCGTTTTGACGAACATGTCGTAAAGCTCGGTGTTGCGGTACGGGTTCGGCGTGAAAAACAGCGCAATGTGAAGATTGGATTTGTGGGCGAAGCGGATGGTTGAGCGCATTTCCTCTTCCGTTTCGGTCGGAAATCCAAGCATAAAAAATCCCCGCGTGAGAATCCGTCTTTTTGCCAGCAGGTCTATGGTTTCGTTTGTTTTTTGAAGATTCAGGTTTTTTTTCAATAATTTCTGAAGGCGCACGGAGGCCGTTTCCACCGCCACGGAAACTTCGCCCGCGCCCGTTTTTTTCAGCAAATCAACCGAGTCTTTGTCCATGATATCGGCGCGGATTGCGTTCGGAAAACTCAAAACAGGGTGCAGCCCCCGGTCAAGCAGGGTTTCAAGCACGGAGTTGAAATGCTCTTTTTTGAAATTGGCTATGTCGTCCAGGACTTCTATGTGCCCGGCGCCCAGTTTAAGAAGTCCGGATATTTCATCCGCTATATTTTCAGGGGAACGGTGGCGGAAAGTTTTACCGAAGAGCTTGTGGCAGAAAACGCACTGATAGGGGCATCCTCTTGAAATGAATATGGTGAAATAGGGTCTTGCGCCCAACGTTGCCATGCCTGAGCGTTTCCAGAATCTGCGGTAATCAATAATGTCCCACGCCGGGAAAGGCAGGGAATCCAGGTCCTGTATGGGTTCTCTCGGCCCGGTGACATTGAGCCGTCCGTCTTCAATAAAAGCTATTCCGGCTATTTTATTCAGGGATTTTTTCCAGTTCTCTCCTTCCTCATGGACAAGCCGTACGAGTTCATAGAATGTCTCTTCTCCTTCGCCTATGACGGCCGCGTCTATATTCTTGTCCTCCAGAGCCCATGAAGGTTCCGAGGAGGGATGGGGTCCGCCGATTATGACCGGCATGGGGGGGCAGGCGGTTTTTACCGCCCGTGATATGCGGTGAGCCAGGAAAGATTCGGCGGTAAGAGAGCTTATCCCGAGAATGCCGGGAGAAAGTTCTTTGACGGATTTCAGCACGGACTCAACGGGGTCAGCCTCAAACGCCGCGTCAATGACGCGCACCTGCGCCCTGAAATGCTTTTTCAGGTACGCGGCAATGTATAAAAGCCCCAGAGGCGGGGTTATTCCCGTAACTTTGGACGAGAGGCTTCTGCTTTTTACAAGAAGAACGACAGGCGGTTTCATTTTATTTTTCCCAGCACAAAGCGTATGGCGCCTTTATATGCCCGTCTGTGAAAAACCCTGATTATTCTGTCCGGGTGCATCATTTTTAAAATGGTGCCGGGCAGACAGTAATGAACGGCCAACAAAGCAAAATAACAGAGCTGAACCAGAAACGGGTTATGAGAGTTTTTTATGAGAAATTTTCCCTCATAAAAGTCCGAGGGGTTATTAGAGATAATCCCTCCTTCGGACAGCAACTGCCTGTACAAACTGGAGCCGGGCAGCGGAGTAAAAATCGTCATGCGGAATAAATCGGAATTCCTTCTGCCTTTTATAAAAGTAAGAAAATTGTCTTTCCAGGAACTTCCGGGACATCCGAATACATGAGTGCCGTATACTGCAATTCCGTTGCGTCTGAGTATCCGGCTGGCCGTATGATTTATCTGTTCGGAATTGCCTTTTTGCGTTTCATTCTGGATGCCCAAGGTATAACCTTCAAAGCCCACGACCGCCATGAACATGCCGGCGCGGGCGGCAAGTTCAATCAAGCCGGGATTATTGCAGACAATGTCGGCGCGGATCTGGGCGAGAAAGCGCATGGACAGTTTTTCCTTTATCATGCCTTCAAAAAGTTCTTTTACGATTTCGGGTTTTGTGCCGAAAGAGTCGTCCACGAAATAAGCCTCTGTTACGCCTTTGGATTTCAGCGTTTTCAGCTCTGTCAGAATGCGTTCAGGGGATTTGTATCTCGGAGGTTTCCCGTAAAAATCGGAAATGGAGCAGAACGTGCACTCCCAGGGACATCCTCTGGAGGTCTCAAGCGTGGCTGCAAGCCCGCGGGAAAAAGCGGCTTTCCTGAGAGTTCCGTCCCAGAGCGGAAGAGGCAGAAGATTTAAATCAGGAATTATGCGCTCAATTTCAGAGCGTTTGATTTGCCCGTCTTTTCCGGGCCATGCGGCGCCGGCCACGTTGTCAAAAGAACCGCCTGAGGCCAGGGCCTCAACAATACGCACGATTGTTCCTTCGGCTTCGTATAAAGCAACCGCGTGAAAAGGTTTGCCGGGACCGATAAACAGTTCGGGACAGAACGTGGGAGACTGACCTCCTGCCAGCAGTTTCACGGCCGGATAAAGTCTGCGCAGTTTTGAGGCCGTATCAATGATTACAGGCGCGTTGCAAATTTCGGAATTTGAAAAACCCACGATGTCGGGTTTAAAGGATTCTATCGTCTCCAGGAAAACCCAGTGCATGGGCGGGAGGCGGGTGACGTCCGCGATTTGGACTTCATGACCGGCTGATTTTAATATTCCCGCGAGTATCTGGAGATTTAAAGGCGAGCCGTTCGGAAATAGTCCCTGGAGGGTGTGAAACGGCAGAAGAGGGGGAGTGGTCAGAAGAATTTTCATCCGGAGAATTCTCCCATCCGGCAGTCCATTGTGATTTTAGCTATCTTTTCTCCGCTCAGAAGAAGTTTTTCAAGATTCGTTCCATGAAGTTTTGAACTGTAGTACATGCAGAGCAGGCAGCCCAGGTAAAATCCTGCCCCGGTTTTTTTTATTTCTTGCCAAGCCTCTGCGCGCAGTTCCCCGAACTTTTTTCCGTCAATGCCAGTCTCAAGATTTCCGACCCGGTATTTGTCCTTAAACCGGCTGTCTTTGACCGGAGCGGATGAAGACAGAATTGAATTGGGGTAGAAAAAACCGTCGGTGCCTATTGAAATCTCGTTTGTTTTCATGAATTCTTTCAGGCCTTTTGACAGGTCCTTGAGAAATATTTTTCCCAGCCTCAATCCGGCTTTTTTATCTTTTGAGGTAAAATCCCGGAGCATTTTCAGCTGTTTTCCAAGTTCCTTAAAATCGCGTTCGAACCAGGTTTCATGCAGGACAAAAGAAGGATTTATGCGGCCGAAGCCTAACCACAGCAGAAATCTCATGTCTTCATAAAGACCTGAGAGGCGCCGGGAAGATATGGTCGGAACAGCTTCCAGGCTTGAACGCAGATTCTCAGGCATGGACAGTATTCTGGAAACGATTCTGTCAAACGTCGGAGAGCCGGCGGCCGTTATCCTCGCCCTGTCATGCGTGGTTTTGTAGCCGTCCAGGCTTATCTTCAGCCTGATTCCGTGTTTAACGAGAAAATCCGCTTTTTCAGCGTTCAATAAAAGTCCGTTCGTAAAAAGCTCAACTTTGACGTCTTTCCCGGAAATCCAGGGGATGAATTCCCTGAGCAACTCCCACTGCGTCAGGGGCTCGCCGCCGGAAATGCTTATTTTGTCTACGCGGGTTTTTTCAGACGAGGCGGATTTTAAATAAATATTCACCGCTCTTTTCATTTCATCAACTGTCAGACGGGTTCTGCCGGCATTGATTCCTGCTGCATAGCAATGCGAAACTGCGGATTTTGCAGCCGAGCCAAAGCGGGCTGAGGCGAGCATACTCGGTTAGAGTCTGTAAGCCGAAGACCGCAAAGGCGCAGGCCAAAAGTCGCAGTTGCAGCCCGAAAGGGGGTTTTTCAGCAGACCCTAAATATAGATGAACCCATTTTTAAAATCCAATCTCAGATTTGCCTTAACCGGAATGCCCGGTCTGGATGCGGCTGGTTTTAAAAAAAGAATTCAGTCCGTCAAATGGCCTATCAACCTGAAACCAAGGGTCTGTGAAGTTACCGTGAACTCCGCGTGCAACAGCAGATGTTTGTTTTGTTACGGCGACCCTGCTTCGTTTGATAGCGGAGTTGAACCGAAACTTGAAGAAATATTCAGAGCCCTGTATGCGGGCAGGAAACAGGGCTGCTGGATAGCGGCGATAATAGGCGGCGAGCCCACACTCAGGCCGGATATAGATAAAATCGCGGGCTTTGCGCGTAAAATCGGGTATCCGTGCATAAAACTATGCAGCAACGGAGGCCGACTCTCGGATTTAAAATATGCCCGCAGAATGGCGGAGAGCGGTTTTAATATGTTTGATATTGCTTTGCATGGTCATAATGCCCTGATACACGACAAACTGCTCGGAGTATCCGGCAGTTTTGACAATGCAATGAACGCAATAAAAAACATGAAACGTCTGCGCTTGGAAGTCGGCACGAATCAGGTGATAAACGCGCTTAATTACGGGCATTTCCGCAGGTTTTTTGAATTCGCCTGGCAGGAGCTGGGAATTAACTATTACAACATTATTTACCTCCATTATCGCGGATGCGTTGTACATAATATTGAGGCCTTAAAGATAAAAATTTCCGCAACCGCTCCCTTCATTAAAAAAGGACTTGAAGTTCTGAGAAATTCCGGCATGCCGGCTCTTTCCCGCATTCTTGTGAATTTTCCGCCGTGTTTGTTTCCCGAATACCTGAACATACTTGCAGACTGGGAGTCTGAAGCCGAAGCCGGCGATCCTCTTATGTCTCCGGACGGCTCTATTATTAATATGGCTGTTATGAAGAATAAACAGAGCATTAAAGCCATGGCATGCGCCAGGTGCATCCTGGATAAAAGATGCAGGGGGCTTGACAGGGAATATATGTCTTTATTCGGGGATTTAGAACTGAAACCCCTTGTAAAAACACCCGAATCGTTTGCCGTTAAAACAATTTTTAAAGAGAAAAAAGGGGACAGGCTACTTTTTAAGGGAGATTAACCATGCCGAGAGTTGCAAGAGGATTGGTTGATGGTTTTGTTTATCATGTGATTAATCGAGGCAATGGGAGGCAGCAAGTCTTCCATAAAGATTTAGATTACGAAGTATTTGTTAATTTGATGAAGGAATCAAAATCGCAGTATCCTGTTCAGATATTTGCCTATTGTTTAATGCCGAACCATTTCCATATCTTACTGAAGCCCAATAAGGCTGAGGAGTTGAGTAAATGGATGCAGTGGCTTATGACGAGCCATGTCCGTCGTTATCACAGACATTATAAAACCAGCGGGCATTTATGGCAAGGCAGGTTTAAAAGTTTTATTGTCCAGAAGGACAGTTACCTATTAACAGTCACAAGATATATTGAAGGTAACCCTGTAAGGGCTGGGCTTGTCAAATCAGCTAAGGATTGGAAATGGTCATCACATTTTGAGAAAACTGGCAAAAAGCCAGCTCTCTTAGTTGCTGAACTTCCAATAGAATTACCCAAAAACTGGACAGAGTATGTTGATACACCATTAACCGAGAAGGAATTGGAGAGGGTTCATCAGAGTGTAAACAGACAATCACCCTATGGTGCATTGCAGTGGGTGGTCAAAATATGCAAGGAGTTGGGGTTGGAATCTACGATAAAACCGAGAGGGAGACCAAGAAAAAGAGAAGAAAAGTAGCCTGTCCCCCTTTTTTTAAATTATGCAACACTCAGTAAAACCGCGTAATTGCGAAGTTTTATTGAATTATGATTGCAACGCCAGGTGCAGGTTCTGCTATCACCCGGATTCGGTTCTGACGCGGGCGCAGGACAGAATGTCTTTCAAACAGGCGGCAGAGGCTCTTTACAGGGGCAGGCTGGACGGCGCATGGTGCGCTTATTTAATAGGAGGAGAAATCACTCTCAGGCCGGATTTGCCTAAAATAATCAAAGCGGCGAAATCAATCGGTTATCCCTACATACAGGTAATGAGCAACGGGCTTAAATTAGCGGATTTTAATTATGCCAGGAAGCTGGCTGATGCGGGCGCAAACATTTTCCGTCTTTCCATTCACGGCCACAAGCCGGATTTGCACGATTATCTGGTCGGAGTTCCCGGCTCTTTTAAGAAAATCCTTAAAGCGTTTGAAAACGTTTTAAAGCTGAATGCGGAGCTTTCCGTTAATATAGCCCTCAACAGGCATAACTATAAGTTTCTGGAAGAAATACTGAAAATCGTCGCCGGGAAATTTAAAATAGAGGATTTTAACGTGATATTCCCGCATTACAGCGGCGCCATGTCAGAGCATGCGGAAGAATTCAAGGTGAGCGTTTCGCAAGCAGCGCCTTATGCGCGCAAATCTCTGGAATATCTCCGTTCTTCAAAAGCGGCGATAGAAGACACGATACTGATAAATTTCTCTCCGTGCAATCTGCCGGAAGCGGCACATCTGATGAGCGAATGGGGGCCGCCCGGATCCGGAGCCAAAGACGACCCTTTTTTTCATATGGACGGGCAGAATGACCGCGTTCATGAGATAAAGAAGCGGTTATGCGTTAAAAACAAGGCATGCGCCGGCTGTATTTATGATTCAAAATGCTTCGGCTTTGAAAAAAAGTATGCGGAGTTGTTCGGAAGCAGGGAATTCAAGCCTGTTAAAAAAAGAGTTCCGGCGTTCCCCCTGAAACCGTCTCACAGGAGACTGAAGAGAGCCCTTGAAATTCTCAAAAAAGATGTTTAATAAAGAAATATCCAAACTTAAAATTGCCCTGACATCACGGTGCACGATGGAATGCACGCATTGTTTTGTAAACAAGAGGGGCAGGGAAACCATATCCATGAACGATGCGGCAAACGGCTTGGATTTGTTCCTGGGTTCTCCTGGTCCGAATAAAATACTGGAAATATACGGCGGCGAACCTCTGACGGAATTTGAACTCTTGAAGGAAATAACGGCTTTGGCCGGACATAAAGCGCGTAAACTCAGGCGCCGTCTTGTTATTTCAGTAGCGAGCAACGGCGCTCTTTTAACCGAAAAACACGCGGATTATTTCAGAAAGAACGGCATAGCATTCTCGTTAAGCTTCTCCGGAACCAGAGAAAGTCATAATTCAGTCCGCAAATTCGCCGGCGGACAGGGAAGCTATGACGCGGTCGTGAAAAAATTTCCGCTTCTGTTTGCAAAACTGAAAAACAATCTGCATGTTATATTCTGCGTGCACCCGGAGAGCGCGGCGAACGCTTATGAGGATTTTAAACGGCTGGCGGAACTGGGCTTCAGAAACATCGGGATAGAATGCGTGCACGGTTTCCCATGGCGCGGAAAAAATTATTCGGATTTTGCCCGGAGCATGGAAAAAATAACGGATTATGTCAGGCAGAAAATGTATTCCGGGGATTTCATTATATTAAACGCGTTTATGGATTTTTTTAAGGAAAAATCCTATGCCGGCGCTTTTTGCCCGTTTTTCCGGGATTTTGAGATGTTCCCGGACGGCGCTTTTTCTTTTTATCCGTATGCATTCATCAGGGATAACAGGCAGAGAAAAAGAATTGCCGTAGGGAACGCCTCTTCCGGTTTGTTAAAGAAATATTTAGAATGCAAGCCTCTAGCCGGCTCGCCCGCATGCGCTGACTGTTTAAGTTCTTATTATTGTCTTCCGGGCCTGGCAGACGGGAGCAGGGCGTACAGGCTTCGCACGCAGATTTGCAGGCAGGCGCTAAAAGATATTATTGCTCTTTCCATGAAGAAGCCTGCCGCGAAAAAATACGTCAAATATCTGATAAAAATTTTTAAAAAAGGATGTGCGTAATATGGTCACAAGTCGCTACCGCATTCTGCGGAGCCCCGCCAGAGGCGGTGGCAAGTCACAAGTCACAAGTCTCAAGTCTCAAGTCACAAGTCTCAAGTCGGAAATTTCTGAAGAATCTTTTACGGATTTTCTATCTGCTTTAAAATCCCTGGATTACACGGGTTATGCGGAGCAATATCCGCCTTTTGGCTCATGGGAGGATGTCTCTGCCCGCAGGGTGAATGTCCGCTCTGTCTGGCTTAAAAGCCTGAAATGCTCAGATGAAACAGGTCTTTTTGTAAACATACCCTTTTGCAAAATAAGATGCAGATTCTGTTTCCTGCCGGTCTCTGCCGTGGGCGCTTCCGGTCCGGCGCGGATAGAGTCGTTCAGGCGTTTTTTCAGCGCGCTGGAAAGGGAATGCTCTTTCTTTTCCCCGGTGTTTAAAAAAACAAAAATACCTTCAGTTTACATAGGCGGAGGCACCCCCTCGTTAATGGAGCCTGATGAAATAAAAACTTTTTTTAATCTGTTGAACCGTTATTTCAAGATCGCTCCGGATGCGCAGATTGTGTTGGAAATTCATCCTGACGACGCCGGGCATGATAAAATTTCGGCGTTTAAATCCTGCGGCGTCAACAGGATATGTATAGGCGCGCAATCCCTGGATAAGAAAGTCCTGTCCGCCAATTACAGGAGGCAGAGGCTGGATTCCGTGATAAAAGCGTACGAGGCGTGCAAAGAATGCGGGATAAACGGAATCAACATTGATTTAATCTGCGGCCTGCCCGGCCAGAACAGGAAAAGTTTTTTGACGGATTTAAAAAACATAGCAGCCCTCAGGCCGGATCAGCTACACCTCAATACGTTTATAAATACCCCTTATACCCTGCATGCGTTGGCCGGCGGAAAGGGGCCGGACGAGCGTCTAGTGGAGTCCATCAGGCAGGAAGGGTTCGCTCTGCTCAAAAATGCTGGATATATTAGGATAGATTCGGATTCCATGGGGCTTACGCCTGATTCAAGGAATATCCAGACTACTGATTTGTGGAAGAAAAAATCTATGCTGGGTCTCGGTCCGGGAGCGATATCCCATGCTTTTAGTTCGGCCCGGCATATGAATTATGTCAGATGGGAAGATTATGAAAGAATAGTCCGCAGACGGATTTCGCCAGTCGCCAGAGCCGTATTCATCGGAGAGAGAGAGGAAATGATATATTTTGCCTTGACAAAATTGACCGACGAACTTTCCCTTAATTTAACGGAATTCAAGAATATTTACGGCGTGTCTTTTAAAGAGGCTTTTAAATCCCAGATAAAGGTTTTGATGAAACAGGGAGCTTATTTTGTTAACGATGATTTTGTCCTTCCGTCCAACATGTGGTGTCTTGTAAGACAGGCGTTTTATCAGAAAAAATACCTATTGAAACTTCGGGAATTTTCTGGTAAACTATTTTTAGAGGAGACGAAAGATTAGTCGCTTAATCTTTTATATATTTTTGTTATTTATTTTATCTTGACGATAACCGGGGGTTTTTATGAGTAGAACGCTGACGATTGAGTTTAAGTTTTTCAGAAAAAGCGTTTTCGGTTTGATGGTTCTGTTTTTTATCACAGGGCATCCGAGAATCTTAGGTTCTGAAACCCTGCAGCTTACCACTTATTATCCTGCTCCGTACGGAGGTTATGCAAGGCTGCTTACAACTGACAATACATATCTTGCCCGGGACGGCGGCAATGTCGGCATCGGCACGCAAAGCCCGTCGCAAAAACTGGATGTAAGCGGAAACGCAAGGGTAACCGGACAAGTACAGTGGGGCGGATCCAGAGGAACGCTGAGGACGGATCAGGGGGCGTCCATTGAATTGGGAGGTTCGGGAACGCCGTACATTGATTTTTCAAATAAAGCCTCTGGTGATTATGACATGAGACTGATGTTGGGAGGCGACGACAGGCTGCGGGTAGAGGGCGGCGACGTTGAGTTTACAAGGGACATTCAGGTAAACAGAGACGTTCAGATAAACAGGAATATGAGGATATACGGAAGCGTTGAGGGCAATCTTACCGTGCAGGGGGATGTTATGGTAGGCGGAAGTCTCAGGAGCGTATGCACCTGGAGGTACTTTGGGATGGGCGGCTGGGCATGGCCGTGCATAGCCAATGAAACAGGAATGGGCACATGGGGAGACGGAGTGCTGAGACTCTACTACTTCGTGTGCGCGATACCCTCCGGCACAAGCTGCGTCGAGTGGACTAGCGTCGCTGACGGTTTTGACTGGGCAGGGTGGATGTATTGCTGCAGAATTAGATAATAAAAAAGTGATTTAACGATTAAGTGATTAAGAAATTTAGTAGAGGATAGGGGATAAAGGCGAGAGACTATCATTGGAGGAAAAAGCTTGGCTAAAAATATTAAAACAGAGATTTATCTTAAGGCGGACCTTAAAAAATATTCTATTGAAACAATCCGCTATGCCGCTTATGTTTTTACCGGCATGGCGTATGTGTCTTTAAAAAAAATCGCGGGAACCGGATTGATTGAGGCTGTGTTTAAACTTAAACCAGGCTTCAGTCCCGGAGAAATCAAATCTCTGAAAAAAAGATTTGAACAGGAGTTGAAATGGGAAAAGCTGCGTTCAGCCATTCTTGAGCACAACCAGAAGCTGAGAGAATTTCTGATTAAAAAAGCGATGTCTTCAGGGGAGATGTCCCGAGCGCCGGAGCGCCTGACTCCGGAGCAGGAAAAAGAGCTTGAAAAACTGATAGCCCAGGTTGAATCAGAGATAAAAAAAGAATCAAAAAATTCAAGGAAAAAGTCAGGGGATCCGTTGGAAATATCAAAGACATGGGAAGAAAAATATGGCGGTAAAAGCGCCGGAATCAAATAAAGTTTTCCACTGCCAGTGGCGGGAACGCTCAAACGAATATCTTGTCACGAACGACTTCGGATATTTCATAAGGCTTAAACCAGCTGAATTTGACAGGTGGACCCGCGGGAAAATGGCGAAAACGGATAAATGTCGCAGCCGGCTTGCAGAAAGGGGATTTGTCCGGGACTGTCTTAATTTTGAAGATCTGGCGTCAAAATGGAAAAAGCGCAATACGCACATGTTTTTAGGACCGGGTCTGCACATTCTGGTCATGACTCTGCGCTGCAACCATACCTGTCTTTACTGTCAATCCGGCGCCGTCAGCGCGGGTTCAAAAAAGACCGACATGCCCCTGGAGGTAGCCGTAAAATCGGTTGATACTGCGTTTGACAGCCCGAGACAAAGCATAACAATAGAATTCCAGGGAGGAGAACCCCTGTTAAACTGGGAGGTTTTGAAGCAGACTGTAAAATACGCCAGGGAAAAAGAAAAGCGCGCGGGCAAGGAGCTCAAACTGGCTCTGGTTTCAAATTTTGCTTTGATGGATAAGGCAAAGGCGGATGACCTGATGTCCAACGAGGTTTCAATGTGCACGTCCCTTGACGGACCGAGGCGGCTGCATAACAGGAACAGGCGCTGGCGCGCAGGCGCAAGTTCCTACGACGTTACGGTCAAATGGATAAAAGAATTTCAAAAACAACACGACAGCCAGAGCGGCAGGCCCAGAATATTCAAGCCGAGCGCTCTTCTTACCGTATCAAAATACTCCATGGCGTATCCGAGTCAGATAGTGGATGAATACTGCAGGCTGGGGCTTGACACGATTTTCATACGGCCTTTGTCCATGATAGGTTATGCAGCTAAACTGTGGGATAAAATAGGATACACCCCGAAAGAGTTCGTCGGGTTTTACAGGGACGCATTGAACTACATAGTTGAGCTGAACAGAAAAGGCAGGAACATAAAAGAAAAAACCTGCCAGATGATTTTAGAGAAGCTTTTCAATTTTGAGGACCCCGGCTATCTTGACTTGATGTGTCCGTGCGGAGCTTCAATCGGCCAGCTGGCTTATAATTATGACGGCGCTATTTACACGTGCGACGAAGCCAGAATGCTGGGCTGGGAGGGAGACGGACTCTTTAAGGTCGGAAACGTTTCAGAAGATTCTTACAGGCATATAATGCTCAACGCGGCCACCAAGGCGTGCGTTGTGTCTTCAAATTTAGAGCAGCAGCCCATGTGCCACAGGTGCGCGTATAAGCCTTACTGCGGGGTGTGTCCCGTGCATAATTACGCTTCGCAGAAAAGCATCTGGGGAAACATGACCGCAAATTCAAGATGTGAAATTTTTATGGGCATTTTTGACGCCGTGTTTGACATTCTTAAAAAGCCTTCTAACGAAGCGCTGCTCAGGAAATGGACAGCCAAAGGATGAAAAATGAGAAATAAAAAAATTACGGAAGAAGTTGATTCCAGCCTGTATTCCGGAGAAGCCTTAAATCTGGCGGCATCTATATTCTATGATGAGGCTGAAATTAAAATCACGGCTAAAAGCGGTTATAATAAAATTGACGTCGGCGCTGCCGGGAATATATTCGGAGAGTTCTTAAATGAGGCGCTGAACCAGCAGTGCAGAATAGATTTGGCAAAGAAAAATTCAAACATATCACGGATAATAGTTACAAGAGCGCTCCTCTCGGCATTGGGAGAGAAGTAACAGCAGTAACCAGTGGCCAGTAACCAAGTAACCAGTAAGACGAACTACGAATCACGGAAAATAATTGTAGTTGCAGAGCTTGCTCTGCTAAAAAAGAATAATTAGAAATTTGGAGCAAATTTATGAAAAAATGGGCGGTATTGACGGTCATAGCGCTGATTGCTGTTCTTGTCGTTCTTCAGTATCTGCAGAGAAAAACCGAGATTTCTGTTCCGCAGACAGGAACGGAAATCAAAACCGAAGCGGTTCAGGGGATACCGCTCACTGAAGAAATTGTTTCAACCGGCGCCGCTCCTGCCGATGTTTTTCTCCCGAGACGCCAGGAGGAGCCCAAGAAATTTGAAACCTTCGCCAGCTTTGTCTATCAGAAACAACCGGCGTGCAAGGCGGGAACCCTGAAGAATATAATAAGTTCTCACGGAAAATTCTGGGGAGAGATGAACAAAGACGAAAAAGAATTCAAATTTACTTTTACCGCCGAGGAAAGCGGGAATATAAGGCAAATGCTGTCTGATTACCAGGCTTGCGAAGCCCTTGCGTCCCGGAAGCCTGCTTTATGCAATGAGCTTCCTTCAAACGGCAAGGCTTTTTCAAATCCCAGGTATTTCTGCATTGATAAAGTTAACTATGTAATGTTCGCGGCATATATGGCCGGCATGGTTAAGAACGATTCTTACTGCAAAGAATTTCTTAAAAGCGACAGAATCAAAGGAGCCGACATTCCCGAATACTGGTTCTGCAAGGCAGCTGCTCACGGTCTGCCCAGTCTCTGCGACAAATTTGAAGAACTGCCGAAACAGGCTCGGGATTTATCTATGAAAAGTTTTGAGTCTAAAAATAAAAAAAAGACATGTTACAAGTATTTCCCGCGGAACGAAATGGACTGCGCCGGTTCTTCTTGGCAGGACGGCTGCAGGGACCTTCTTTTTACTTATAAAGGGATAGCCGGCAATAATCCGACTCAATGTCCCGGCGGCTATTCCGAGATGTGCGCCGCTTTTCTGTCAAAGTCAAACGGTCAGTGTCAGTTTTTAAAAGAAAAGCTGGTTGATTCTTACTGCTACGCGTATAACAAAATGAAGGATTCCGAAGAACACGATAAAAGAGTGACGGAAGAACAAAAGGCGGTTCTTGAAATGAACAAAAGGGCAAGGGAAATGCGGGACAAATTTAATCTACCCGGAGGGGAAGAGGAGGCGGAAGAAAATGAAAAACAGGAATAAAGGCAGACTGAAAAAAAACATCAAAATGTTTTTAAACAGCGAAGAAGCCAAAATGATTGACTCCGACGTGGTCAAAACGGGACTGATACTCGGCATCCTCGGCTCCACCATGGTTGACGAGGCCAGCGCCGGGCAGTATCACTCTAATTTTTTCAGTTCCACCGGCCATTACAGCCATATGAGCCACGGCTCCCATGCTTCTCACGGCTCGCACGGCTCGCACGGCTCTCACGGCTCTCACAGTTCTCACGGAAGCCATGCCCGCGGCGGCTGGTGTTGACCCGAAAGGGTTATTAGGCGATTAGGCGACAAGGCAATTTGGTTTTTAACTAAAAGCCAAATTGCCTGATAAACTGATAACCTATTTCCGTCATGTTTCCAATGCTTTCCATTACCGCCTGCAAAAAATACGGATGGCCATCTAATAGTTAATGAAAATTCACAAGAATCGTTTTTATAATTTCTATTTCATGGAGACTCCCTCCGGCTGCGTCCTGACAAACGACTCATGTTCCTGCATTCTGACGTCAAAGAAAGAATTTCACGGATTTATCAGCGGAAATTCCCCGTCTCCCGCAACCCGGAAAATGCTTCAGGAAAATTTCTTTGACAGGGAGTCACTTGATTTTGACGGTCTGGCAGCGGTTTACAGGCAAAACTATCTTATGGATTGGAAAGGTCCTCACGTCCATATAATATCAGTCACAAACAGATGCAATTCAAATTGCGTTTATTGCAGCGCGGCTTCGGTTCAATCCCTGAAAAAGTCAGCTGATATGAACTTCCGGACCGCGCGTAAGGTCGTGAACTTTATATTTCAGAGCGGGGCGCAGGACTTGCTTATAGAGTTCCAGGGAGGAGAGCCCCTGCTTAATTTTAAAACTGTCCGGTTTATTATAAATTATGCCCGGCACAAAGGCAGAGAAGAAAAAAAATCCGCCAATTTTTCAATAGTAACCAATCTCTGCGCTATGAACGAGGAAAAACTGGACTTTCTCGTTAAAAACAAGACAAGCTTCTGCACTTCTCTTGACGGCCCGAAAGACCTTCATGACCTGAACAGAAAATTTTCCGGCGGTTCAGGATATGAACTGGTTTCAAAAAGGCTTAAAAAATTAAATGATTTGGCCGGCAGGGGTGTGATAGAAAAACCTCATGCCATATGCACCGTTACCAGGTTTTCTCTCCTGAGGCACAAGGACATAATTGATGAATATGTGAAACAGGGGCTTTTCAGAATTCAATTGGCGCCTCTGGACCCGATAGGCAGAGCAAAGCTTGTCTGGGATAAGGTCGGATATACCGCGGACAGGTTCCTGGATTTTTATGCGAAAGCTTTGAATTATATTCTTGACATCAACAGGAAGTCCGGCATTCCGGTATATGAAAAGGGCGCTCTGATGTTCGTCTCCCAAATTATGACGGGCAAAAGACCCAGATACCAGAACCTTGACCTTTTTTACAGATGCGCTTACGACCGGGACGGCGGGATATACGGCTCGGACGAGGCAAGGCTTTTGGCTGATTCCGGAGACATGTTCTTAAAGTTAGGAGACGCGGGGACGGAAGATTTTAAAACGGTTCTGACAAAACCCATTGCAAGGGCGATGCTTCTGTCTGCTTTTCCGGGCCTTACCAGACCGGCTTGCGCGAGATGCGCATGCGCTCCTTTCTGCAGGCTGAATCCCGCTTACAACTACGCTTTCCAGAAGAGCTTCTGGGGCAGCATGCCTTCAAACGAGAGATGTATGATATACAAAGGCATATTCAGGATGATTTTTGAGATGATGCGCAAACCGAAGATTCAAAAGATATTCAGAAAGTGGCTGGATAACAGCAGTAATTTAAGAAGTGATTAAGATATTAAGCGATTGAGAGATTATTAAGTAATTAAGCATAAGCGAAAGACTGCACAAAAAATCTGGACTAAATCACTTAATCACTTACTCACTTAATAACTTAATTACTTAAATGAAGACGATGATTAAAAGAATAGATTTGAAGATAGGATTTGACTGCAATAATTTATGCGATTTCTGCGCCCAGGGCGACAAAAGGTCTGCGAATAAAATGAGAAGCCTTGATGAAATCAAAAAAATTCTCGTGAACGCAAAGAAACAGAAAATTCTCGGAGTGGTTTTTACAGGCGGAGAGCCAACGCTCCATCCGGATATTCTTGACGCGGTTAAATTCGCTAGAGGCGCGGGTTTTAACACCATACAGGTTCAGACAAACGGGAGGAAATTCGCCTATTACGAGTTCTGCGCTGAATTAAAAAAAGCGGGGGCAACCGAGATGGGGCCTTCAATTCACGGCTCCAGAGCCCGGATACATGACTCTCTCACTCATTCAAAAGGCAGTTTCCGCCAGGTGGTTCAGGGCATCATCAATTCAAAAAAATTAGGGCTTTTTGTTTTGACAAACACAGTAATAACCTCCCGCAATTATCAGGATCTCCCGGAGCTTGCCAGGCTTCTGGTTTATTTAGGCGTGGACCAGTTCCAGCTGGCATTCATACACATGGTCGGAACCGCATGGAAAAACAGAAAATGGCTTGTGCCTGAAAAAAGCGTTGTTATTGATTACGTGCATAAAGCCCTTGACATCGGCAGGACAGCGCGAGTCAGGTGTTATACCGAGGCCATACCGTTCTGTTTCATGCGGGGATATGAGGACTGCGTGGCTGAACGAATCATTCCGGAAGGCCCGGTGGCTGACGCGGGTTTTTACCTGGATAGTTATGGAGACTACCGCCGCAGGGAGGGCAAAATAAAGCATGAAAAATGCAGAAAATGCCTGTATTTCAAAATCTGCGAGGGACCATGGAAGGAATATCCTGAAATTTACGGCTGGAGCGAGTTCAAAGCAGTAATAAAGTCTCAGGTCTCAAGTCTCAGGTCTCAAGGCGCAGGTCACAATTAAAAACGAACTACGAATAAATATGGAAGTTGTTAAACAAAAAAAATATTCCGACGATTTGTTGAGGAGGATTTTTGCTCTTTCAGACAGGGATAATTTCCCGGAATTCCCTCCCAATTACCCTCCGCCTCCTGCATGGGAAAATTTTAAATCCGATTCAACCGGCAGAATATTAAAAGCATGGGAGAATTCTCTTAAAAATTTTCCGGAACATGAGCCGGTGGTGTACGTGCATTTCCCGTTTTGCCGGACATTATGCAGATTCTGCGGTTTTTATAAGAAAACCGCTGAAAAACCGGAAGATATTGACGCATATTTGAGCGGCCTTAAAAAAGAGATTTCCATCCTAAGCCCGCTTTTTAAAAATACGGATTTGAGATTCCTCTGCGTGGGCGGAGGAACTCCGAGTCTTATGAATTGCAGCCGGCTAGACGCGTTTTTTAAGCTCCTGCGCTCAAATTTTAAAATAACCCCTGATACAAGGATAGCTTTTGAATCAAGCCCTGCCACCCTTGACGAGGAAAAATTGAAATTTCTGAAAAAATGCGGCGTTGAATGGCTTGCAGTCGGGGTGCAGAGTTTTGACGATGAATTAATGAGGGAATTCAACAGAGTCCAGAACCGCAGGCAGACGCTGGAGGTCCTAAAGGCGGCTCAAAAAGTCGGAATAAAACAGGTGGAAGTGGACCTTATGGTCGGCCTTCCGGGCCAGTCTGATGAGAGTTTCCTTAAAGACGTTGATATTGTTTCAAAGCTTGATGTTGAGAGAGTGTATATATTTGACTTCCAGCCCAAGCATTACAGCGCGGTTGAAGGGTCTTCAAAAGCAGGCTCATTGCCGGCGGGCAAACTTGAAAAAGCCAGAGCCGCAAGAAGAAAAGCAATGGATATCCTGCATTCCCGCGGTTATCTCACGAGCTGCGGACACTGGGTTTATAAAAGGGAAGGCCATAAGTGGCCGTACAGTTATGACCAGGGAGAGGACGGCTCATATTCAATACTGGGGCTCGGTCCCAGCGCTGTTTCGTATGCCATGGGAGAGGCCAGATATCAGAACGTGTGCAGTCAGACTGAATATGAGCGCAGGCTTTCAAAAGGAGCTCTGCCGGTTCAGAAAGGCGTTTTTATTTCAGAAAAAGATGAAATGATAAATTTTATATCTCTTGACGCTTTGCACAGGGGGCAGATAGATGCGTCAGCTTTTAAATTAAGATTTGCCGGGGATATAAAGAAAATATTCAAGACAGAATTGGCAGACATGGTCAAAAAAAACATTCTGATTGAACGAGAAAATTCATTCATTGTAGTCAACAGGCAAGCTGCCGTATTTGAAATAAGAAAACAATTTTATTCCGATGAAATGATAGAAAAACTTAAAAACAAATACCAAGTCACAAGTCACAAGTCTCAGGTCACAAGTTACAAGTCGCAAGTCACAAGTCACAAGTCTCAAGCCGCAGGTCTCAAGTCACAAGTAATAGTCAACGAACCACAAACAGCATCACCGTTCCCGCATCCGATAAACAGGATGAACACTGTAGCTTATGAGTGCAGACTGACCGCTAATTGCAATTTAAACTGCGGTTTTTGTTCAAAGGGAGTTGCAATTCAGGATAAACCATTAAAATTGCTCGCTGCAGACATTGCTGAAGCAAGGAAAAAAAGCTTTAAAGACATTATTTTTGCAGGCGGAGAGCCGTGTCTGAGTCCGCATCTTGGAGTTTTGACCGGCTTTGCAAAAAAATTAGGCTATAAAGAGATTATCGTTTTCACCAACGGTTCCGTGACTTCGCGTCCGGCATATTGCGCGGATCTGAAAAAGCATGGGATGACGGGGGCGGTAATATCCATACACAGCCGCATTCCAGGAACCCATGACAGTCTCGTGCAGGGAAATAATTTTATGGATACGGTGAAATCGCTGAATAATTTCCTGAATCTTAAAATAAAGGTTGATATCGCATGTCTTATAAACAAAAGAAACGCTACGCAGCTTGCCGGCTTCGCGGAATACTTTGCGCGGTTTAAAGTCTCAGGCTTTATTTTTATATTTCCGAGGTACTTCGGAAAAATGAAAGCTGATTTCTCCGGAGAAAGACGTCTTGCCGTGGCTTACGATTCAATAAAACACGAGATAAAAAAACTGGCGATGTTTGCAAAAAAAAGAAAAGCAGACGTTAAATTCTTTAATGTGCCTCCGTGCGTTCTGCATCCGCACGCGGAGCTTGCAGGAGACATGCCTGTGGAGAAACAAAGCGTCGGAGACGCCAGAGAGTCTGCCTGGCACGGGGAATTGATAAAACCGAAACCCTGTCTTGTGTGCAAATATCTTCTTGTGTGTCCCGGACCCGTTTCGGATTATATTGAGAATTTCGGTTTAGATGAAATAAAAGCAATAATAAAATAACGGCAGGCGATAAGGCAACAAGGCAGTAAGGTGACAAGGTGATAAGGCAAATGTAGCCGCAAAGCGAAGCTTTGCAAAAATATAATAAACCCCCGCTGTTTCTCCCCCTTATTAAGAGGGAGACGGAGAGGGGGTATCTCTTTTAGATAAATAAATGGCTAAAAAGCGATATTCTATTTCAAGTCTGTATTTTGAAAAATTAAAAAAGGATTATTTTCTTGCCAATGATTTCGGAGGCTTTATTTTTGCCTCCCCTATAGAGTTTGACGGGATTTCAACCGGCAGGATTAAACCGGGCACGGCGTTTTTTTTAAAAATGGCGCGGGCAGGTTTTGTGAAAGAACTGCTGGATTTTGAAACCTTGGCCGAACAGATGAGAAACATGAAAGAGCACGTTTACAAAGGTCCCAGCCTTCACATAATAGTCCTGACGCTCAAATGCAACCATTTCTGCTCTTATTGCAGAGCGATAGCCAATCGTGAAAATACCGCAAATAACATGAGTTGGGAAACGGCGAAAAAAACCCTGGATTTTGTCTTTTCAACTCCTAACCCGGATATATGCGTTGAATTTCAGGGAGGCGAGGCCCTGCTGAACTGGGAAGTCCTTAAATCTGCGGTGGAATACGCGGGACATAAAAACAGGAAATTCAAAAAAAACCTTGCGCTTTCGGTGGTAACAAACCTGAGTCTGATGGACGGTTTTAAACTCGGTTTCCTCATGAAAAACAAAGTTTCCGTCTGCACTTCTCTTGACGGTCCGAGAGAGCTTCATGACGCAAACAGGATTTATTTCGCCGGTTCGTCTTACAACGTCACGGTAAACTGGCTTAAAAAGATTTTAAAAGAAGCGGAAGAAACAAAAAAAAGGCGGAGAGATTGTCTCCCTTCGGCTCTTATGACCACCACGAAAAAATCTCTCAAGTATGCCCGGAAAATAATCGACGAATACGCAAATATCGGGCTGGGAGGAATATTTTTAAGGCCTCTCTCGCCCATAGGCTATGCAAAAAGCGCGTGGGATAGAATAGGATATTCTCCCCATGAATACCTTGAATTTTACGGAGAAGCGCTGGACTGCGTTCTTGCCGTCAACAGGCGGGGGAAAAGATTTATTGAAAGGTCTGCAGCCATATTTTTAAAGAAACTCCTGAAAAAGGAGGACCCTAATTTTCTTGATTTGCGTTCTCCGTGCGGCGCCGCCATAGGCCAGCTGGCTTACAATTATGACGGTAAAATTTACGCCTGCGACGAAGGAAGAATGACCGGGGCGTGCGGCGATGATTTTTTCAGACTCGGCAGGCTGGGCGCGGACGGTTATAGGGAGATTTTAAATTCCGGCGTTTCAAAGATGTGTTTAATGGCTTCGTGTCTTGAAAATCAGGTCTCATGCTCAAGATGCGCTTTTAAGCCTTTCTGCGGGGTTTGCCCGGTTCATAATTATGAAACCCAGAAGTCTCCATGGGGCAGCATGGCTTCAAGCAGCTGGTGCGCCCTGCAAAAAGGGATTTATAAAATAATACTGGAAAAACTCAAAAATGCCGGCAACAGGGCGATATTTGAGTCATGGATAACAGCAGGTTAAGGTTGAGGTTAAGGTTAAGAACATTCTTGCTCAACCTCAATCTTAATCTCAACCTGTAGTTAAAAAGGGTGCGCCCCG
>JACQWV010000018.1:0-7221 GCA_016209085.1 Elusimicrobiota bacterium | reverse complement strand
GGGTGCGCCCCGCGTTCCAAATCCGCCCTCCGCCTCAAGCGGACGGCGTCAGCCGCCTTGGGGCGGCTTATTTGGAACGGGGTGCGACGAGAGATGCCTGACATAGCGTTCTGGAACAAATGCAACAACAAGTGCGTGATGTGCACCAACATGGATTCTTTTGTCAGACAGAAGAAAGACATGTACGGCCTTAAATTTCACATCGCTCGTCTGAACAGGTATCTGGCCGGTGAAAAAGGAATTTATGTCAAAAACCCGCAGAGAAGGGATTACATAAACCTGACCGGCGGCGAGCCCACCATGCATCCGGATTTTTTCCCGCTGTTGTACTATTTCAGGAAAAAAACCGCCGGACTGAATATCACCCTTCTCACAAACGGCAGGATTTTTTCGGACCGGAAATTCGCGGAAAAATTTCTGAAAATAGCGCATCCGCCTTTCACTGTGGCGGCGGCCGTTCACGGTTCAAATGCCGCGGTTCATGACGGAATTACGGGCGTGAGCGGAAGTTTCAGGGAAACCATGAAAGGCCTGGAACACCTGTTCCTGATGCGCGGCGGTCATGGAATTGAAATAAGAATAGTGCTGCACAAAATGAATATAAAGAATTTTGGGGCCATTCTGAAAATGCTTTTGAGGAAATTTCCGGAAACAGCTGGATACAGGATTGTGGCGATTCATTATGAAATAGAAGGCCGGTCGATTAAAAATCAAAAAATCGTAAGGCTTTCTCTCGCAGAGTCCTGCGTAGAGGTCGGGAAAGCGGCGGATACCATTAAAAAGTTCCTAGAGTTCAGGCTTTATCATTTTCCCCTGTGCATGGTGCAAAAATCTTTAAGGAAGCTTTGCTGGATTACGCTTCCTGAAAAGGAAAGAATTTATCCCGGGAAATGCCTGAAATGCGTTTTGAAAAAAAACTGCGTCGGTCTTATGAGGGAATATTACAAAAAATTCGGAGACAGTGAGATAACGGCAGTGAATAGTGATTAGTGATTAAGTGAGTAAGTGATTAAGTAATTAAGTGATTAAAGTGATTTTGCAACTTAATAACTCCTGAATAACTTAATCTCTCAATCTCTATTCACTCAATCACTTTTTTGTGGTATGCAAAAAACAATTTCACTGATTTTTTTGGCGGTTTTCGCTCTTTGGGGAATAGCCGTTGTGAGAGAAGACGCAAGCCTCAGAAAGATATCCAATAAAAGCATTATTCTCGGCCTGAAACTGTCCCTTGCCGTCCTGGCGGCCATGCTGGCGAATACCATCGCCGGTTACTACGGACATTCCCATGATTTCCTGCATTTTGAATATTATAAGTTTTTTGCTTATCACGTTTTCTGGTCAATAATCGGGGGCATGGTTTTGTGGTATGGAGAAGTCTGGCCAGCCGGGGACGCAAAATTTTTCATCATTGCCTCGGTTCTCGTCCCCATTATGGATCCGTTTGCAAAGGGCTTTCCCAACCGGCTTTTTCTTCTCATTCTGGCAAACACATTTGTAATGGCCTCCATATACGCTGTCTGGAATTTCTTTTCCTCGGTCTGGTCTGATTACAGAAACGGCAAATTGTGGGAGGCCTATCTTAAAAAAATTATTGAAGAAGCAAAGACCGATTTGAAAATAACGGGGAAAAACAGGATTGCAATTCTGGCGCTTGCGGTCAACATTGCCTCGGTTTTTCTTCTTTTCCAGATGCTGAAAATGATGATAAATATTGAAGTCACGTACGGCATGAGCAGGTTTTTTCAGGACACGTGGCTTGTTTATTTCCTGCTCTTTTTTCTCTGGGATAAGGTGCGCTCCTGGTTTGAAAGCAGATGGTGGACTTATTCGGCTGTTCTGCTTTTCGCCGTTTATTTTATCCTGGGTTATTTTTATTTTCCTTCCAGGCTCATGATTATTTTCAAGATGGCGTTCATCAACATGCTTCAGTTCAGTCTTATCATGATATTCGGACGAACGATTCTCGGTTTTCTTATTGAGAAGAAGAGCGTTGTCTGGTCGGGAGCGGGCGATATCAGGCCCGGAATGATTTTGTCCTCAAAGACCGTAAAAATATTCAGGGACAATCCGGTTTTTGAGGGAGGTTTTGACGACTGCTTTAAAGACGGCATTACGCGGGAACAGGCGGATGCGATTGAAAAATGGCTTAAAAATCACCCGGACCCCGGCGCAAAGATTGAAATTCTTGAAGGCGGAAGACCTTTCGGCCTCTGGATTTATCTCGGCGTTCTTTTTACTTTGCTGACAAGCAAGAATTTTTTAAATCTGATTCTGCCGAATCGGTAGCTATGAAAAAACGGATTAAAATAGTCATTTTTGTGGGCTATGACTGCAACAACCGGTGTAAATTCTGCATAAATCATGATAAGCGTTCGTTCCCTGTGAAAACCACGCAGGAAGTGGTAAGAGAAATATATCTTGCGAAGAAAAAGAAAGCGGATTGTCTTGAATTAATAGGCGGCGAATCCACGATAAGGCCCGATTTCCTGCATTTCATCAGAATCGCCAAAAAACTGGGAATACCGGACATAGTCACAGCCACAAACGGCAGGATGTTTTCGGACATGGAATTCGCTGCCCGGGCGGTGAAATCCGGGCTCGGAACCATAATTTTTTCAATTCACGGGCACAACGCAAAACTGCACGACAGCCTTACCCAGTCCTCCGGCAGCTTTAAAGAGCTGATTCAGGGAATAAAGAACCTGAGAACCATCGGTTTCGGCAATATCAACGGAAATACGACTGTGGTAAGGCAGAATATGAAGAGAGTGAAAGACATTGCCGAAATCTATGCGAAGTTCAAAATAAGAAACGTGGAGTATATATTCGTTGACCCGAGTTATGGAGGAGCGTATAATAATTTTGAAGAATATGTGCCGAAAATTTCCGACGCCGCCGGATATATGAAGCAGGCTCTGGAGACCGGACTTAAAAGCGGATTTAACCAGTGGAAAGTCCGGTATGTCCCCCTGTGTCATTTTAAGGGGTATGAAGGGCAAATCAGCGAAACCAATGAAAGAAAACTTTTTCTTACCGAGCACTGGGCGCCGGATTTTATCAATCTGGACGTCATCGGCTCTAGGAAGACCTCTGCAAGGCGAAAAACCGCTAAATGCAGGGGGTGCAGTCTTTACTCTCAATGCGAGGGCATCTGGATAGAGTATTTAAGGAGACGCGGGGATTCCGAATTAAAGAAGGCGACAAGGTAATAAGGGAACAAGGTGATAAGGGAAAAAGACGGAAAAATACGGAAAATGGCGAAAAGTATAAATCATCTGGTTATCTATCTAAGCTCAATCTGCAACATGAAATGCGCGTACTGTTATGTTTCTGCGGGAAAAGAGATTATAAAAGAAAAATCTCTTCTGGCAGGCATTGATTTTTTCTGCGGCCTTAAATCATCGGGGAAAAAAATCACGTTTCTCGGCGGGGAGCCTCTTCTGCATTTCAGGCTGCTTGAAAACGCGGTGCGTCATATAAGAAAAAAACACGGCGATTTTCCGGTTCAGGTCTTTACCAACGGCACGGTTTTAAACAAAGAAACCGCCCGATTTCTGCAGGAGGAAGCCGTCAGAATAATAGTCAGCATTGACGGACCGAAAGAACATAACGACGTTTACAGAAAATTTTCAGACAGCCGTTCGCAGAGCTCACGGCACCGACTGCGGACAATGCCGCCCTGTTCCGGCCGTTCGCAGAGCTCACGGCACCGACTGCGGACAATGCCGCCCTGTTCCGGCCGTTCGCAGAGCTCACGGCACCGACTGCGGACAATGCCGCCCTGTTCCGGCCGTTCTACTTTTGACGCTTTGGCCGGAAAACTGAAATTTCTGGACATGGGAAAAATAGTCGCAAGCCTGGTGGTAACGCCTTCTTCCGCGTTATCGCTTTATGAGAGCGTTCTGTTTTTATACGGCATGGGTTTTGCCGGGATTGCATGGTCCCCGGATATAACGGCTGTCTGGACGCAGGACAAAATAGCGGATATCGGGGTTTCAATCTTAAAGATAAGAAAACATTATCTCGGTCTCATCAGGCAGGAGCGCCGTCTTTATGAAATAGCCAATTCTTATGAAATCATCGGCAAAATAACCGGGCATGTGGCGAGTTTAAGCGGATGCAATTCAGTCCTGCTCGCTCCCGACGGCAGGTTTTATCCCTGCGACAAGCTGACTGCTCTCAAAGCAGGCGCCATGCGCAGATTCGCGCTCAAAATAAGCGGAAAAAATTTTGACGCCGGGAGCAGAAAAAAATTTTTTGAAAAGGCCGCTTTTTATTCCGCAAAACCTTCATGCGCAATGTGCCCGGTAGGGGTTTTTGCGTATCATGCTTATTCTGCGGAAAGTCCCTTAAAAGAAATAAAGGCCGTTCTTGAAAGCCACAGGAAACTTTCCCGCGCCGTTGAAGAAGGAATGACCGCGTTTATCAAAGACGCTCTTAAATTTGAAAATTTCAGAAAACTTCACAACATATGCAACCTGACGACAAAAACTGCTACGAGATAATTCTGAATTACAACTGCAACGCAAGATGCCTGTTCTGTTCGCAGGGATCTTTTGACAGGTCTTTAAACGCCGGTTTTGACAGGATTGCCAGAAACATTTATACGGCTTATAAAAGCGGCTACAGACGGCTCGGATTTACGGGCGGGGAGCCCCTTTTAAGGCCTGATATGCTTAAAATCGTATCCCTCGGCAAGTCGGTAGGCTTTAAATTCATAAGGGTTCAGACCAACGGCATAAAACTTGCGGACGTTTCCTTTACAGGAGCTCTTGTAAAAGCAGGCCTGACTTTCTGCAAATTTTCCTTTTTGAGCGACAGTGCCAAGGAACACGACAGGCTTGTGGGCGTCAAAGGAGCGTGGCAAAAAGCGATGTCGGGCCTTGAAAATCTGAAATCCCTGAAAATACGGCTGGGAAACAACATAGTCGTCAACAGGTTCAATTATAAAAGACTTCCTGAAATAATCCATTTTTTTCTCAAACAGGGGATAAGCAATTTCGTGGTCATTTATCCTTTATATGAAGGCGCCATGGCGGTAAACGCCGGGAATTTAGGGGTTTCTCTTAAAGACGCCGGAAAATATCTCCTGAAATCCCTGGCGTTCATGAAAAAGGCAAATCTTCATGAAGAAATACTGTTTCTCAACGTGCCGCCTTGTTTTCTCAAAGGCAGCGAATCTCTTGCAATTGGCCTCGGGCATTATAATACCGTAGTCGTAGAGCCGCTCGGCAGGAAAGTGGATCTGGATTTTGATTCAAACCGGAACAAGGTTTTCGGGAAATCCTGCATGGGCTGCGATTTCAGGGGAAAGTGCGGGGGCGTTAATCAGGACTACATAAAATTCTGGGGGTGGAAGGGATTCAGTCCGGCCAAAAAACAGGCGATATCTACGATTAAAGAGAGGACGGAAAGCGCCGGAGAAAAAGAATTTTCCGGAACCGGAAAGATTTTCTTTTCGGATAACGAAAAATGCGTGATTGAAATACTTGCCGACGGAAAGATTCTTTCCACCTCTGAAATACTTAAATCAGCCAAAAACATTCCGCTCTGCAGGGACTGCGCGGACGGGAATGCCGTGGTTAACGCGTGCGAGAAGCTTGTGCAGAGGAAAATGCTTGAAAGAATCTTTAAACGCGGGATATATTACTGGAAACTTATAACAGCAGTGGATAGTGGTTAGTGGCCAGTGATTAAGCAAATAGTGATTAGGTAATTAAGTTTTAGTTAAAAAATTTCTAAAAACTTAATCGCTCAATTACTTCTTGCCACTTGCCACTGCAGTAATAACGGCAAACTATGGATTTTTTATGGTATTGATTCCTTTTACCGCGAAATGCGACCAGAAGTGCGTTTTTTGTTCGTTTGAAGAAAAGAGACCCTCGGACTGCGGGTTGAAACAGTGGTTGAAAGAGGCTGTTATATCAAATGAACGCATTGTGCAGGTGTCAGGCGGGGAGCCGATGCTGTGCGCGTTTGAGGATATTTTAAAATTTGTGAGTTTCTGCGCTTCAAAAAACAAGACGGTTGAAATACAGACAAACGCTCTTCTCCTCGGCAAAACGGACGATTCCATGCTCCATGCTCTTATACGCCGCCTGAATTCGTCCGGGGGGTATTTTAACGTGAATTTCCCGGCAGACAACGCCTTGCTTGACAAAAAAATCACGGGTAAAAAACAGGGATTTGCAGAAAGGAAATTGGCGGTCTTAAAACTTCTCCGCCTCGGCGCCGTCGTGAGGCTTACCCACGTGATATTCGCTCATAACTACGGCCGTTTGCCTCATTTCGTAAGATTCGTCCGCCGGTATCTGCCGGGAGTCTCATGGATTCAGTTCAGTTTTATAAAAGCAACGGGAAAAGCCGAAGGCAATCCGCGTCTGGTGCCGGAATATGCAAAAACGGCCCCGCATCTTCAGAAAGCCCTGAAACTTGCCGGAGATTCCGGCATAAAGTCGGAAGTAGACCACATCCCGTTGTGTTTTCTCGGCAGGTTCTGGAAAAAGCACGTTGACGCTGAAAAAATCTCCCGCGGCATAAAAGGGCCGTATCTTAGGGAAAAAACGAAAATCAGGCAATGCGGGGGCTGCAAATTTTATACCATATGTTCAGGCCCGAGGCTTGATTATCTAGAAATTTATGGAAGATCTGCCAGAAAAATTGTCAGACCCGTCCCCCGGAAACCCCTAAACCCCCGCCAATAATCGGGCACGATTCAGGAGCTTTTTCCAACCCCGAAAACACCCCCTAAAATCGACTGATAGCCATTTTCAGCCCAAAAAAGGTTGTTAAACAGCCGTATTTGATGTCACCCTTATTATTGTGGGTACAATGCCGGGAATCTGGATATTCAAAATCCCCCACTGGCCCCCCTGCTTTGTTGAGGGGAGATTTTTTTAGCATATAGCTCATTCTAAAAATCGCCAACAGCCGCGCTTACCGATAAAAGCCAAAAATAATTTTCCCCTTGAATTTCCCGTTTTTGTCTGCTATAACATATTGTAGAGTTCTTCAATCGCTTAAGGGTGTCTTCCCTGTAAGTGATTGAAGTCGTTTTTTAGGAAAGGGCTAAAAAAGGTAAATGCTCACTGAAGCACGTCACTTTTGTGGGAATGACAACGGGATTCGCTGAATATTTACTAAAAAAGTTTTGACAAATTAACTTTTACCTGCAATAATTATATACTGAGCTTTGCAGAAATGGTAAATCCTCACTAA
>JACQWV010000076.1 GCA_016209085.1 Elusimicrobiota bacterium | reverse complement strand
CGACCAACTTGGATACAGACTTCGCTCTTCCATGCAAAGAGTACGGGGTTCTCAAAGACTTCTCTGGTCCTGTATCTATGCTTCCGACTTGCCATGGAAGCGGTGAAAATGTATTACATTACTTATGCAACACTCAATAACTTTGGCGAGAAAAACCGCCAAAAGTGATTTTATCCAGAATCTGATACGGGACATGAAATCCATCAGGGCTGTGTGGAATTATTTTTATCTCGGTCTCTATGCTTTCTTATGCATCTGGACAGCATTACGACATCCTGAACATTTATCAACAGCCATTACAGTTACAGGCGGTATTGTTTCGGTAGTGTTCACAGGCTATGTGTTTTCCAAAACATATGAGAAAAAAAACGGTCTCAATGGAAATAATAATCTACCACCAAATAATGGAGGAGAAAATGATGCTGGTGATTAAACTATTTTCTGCTGTAAAAGATATTTTACTATTCGCATACAAACGACCGAAGGATGCATCCATCATAATTTTGGCGTTGCTGTTGTCTATATTATTCTGGCGACTCAACCACGAGAAAAACAAAACACAAGAGATGATAGCCAAGATTGAAGGTCTGCCGCCGGATACAAAACAGGTGGTTACTATTTACCGCGACTGCGTAGTCACAAAATGGCGAGATGGCCCGACAAAGATTGAATATCGGGACCGCTACCTGCCACCTGAGGGACACATTGAAATAGTGACGAAAGAAAACGAATCCGAAAAGCCGCCAGAGGTGAAAATCAAAGATTGGGGATTCACGAGCCGTCTCGGCGGCGGAGTGGTTTATTCAGGAAAGTTCCTGCCACTGATAGATTTAAAATGGGCATACTGGCGGCGCTACAGTCTTACCGCCGGAATAACACGACAATTCGGCGGAGTTGGTCTCTCACGTCACATTGATGATTTCACACCTCTCAAAAACCTTGAGATTCTTAGTCTTTCAGGGTTTGACTGGAACGGAAAGTTTCATTTCGGAATCGGAATAAGAACGAACTTTTAGAGATCACCCCTATATTCTAAATCATAATGACTGAAATGAAAATCCTTTCTAACGTTTAAAAATTCCCAATCACAAAATTTTCATTGGTAGTTTTGGACAGAGATTAAGTTTTATACTGTTTTTTGGTCCCAAAAACACTACGGTAACTTTACGCTAAAATTAACAATTTAAATATCATTAGTATTGTCTTTTTATTTATTAAAAATCTCTAAATTTGAAAATAAAATAAAAATAAAATTATTTCTTGACAAATCAAAGTCAACTTTATATATTGTTTTTGTTGATTTAAGTCATATCAAAAGCGGGGCTGAAAAATGGAGAAATTTAAAAAAATAAGCGCTACGCTTTTCTTTATATTGTCCTCTTTAGCGCTCTCCACCTCCATTAAAGCCCAGCCTCCGCCGCCTTTGCCAGACGGAACCACGCCCTTAACTACTATCAGTTTTGAAGGGCCGTTTTACCAGTTTGACGACAAGATTTTCATTTCCAGCAGGTCTTATGTTGTCTTAACTTCCACTGACCCTGAAATTCCAGGCGAAATACAGTCCGGCGTTGAGGGCATCTATTATGCAGTTACACCTTTTGAAGAACTGCCTCCCGAGACCAGCGATCAATATACTCTTTACAAGGATTCATTTACGCTTTTTGAATCTTCTCACACAATTCATTACTTCGCAATTGACAATGCAGGCAATACAGAGATAATTCATTCCAGCAATGTTTATGTGGACGGCACCGGACCTGTGACAGCATTGACGATGAACAGCAATCCTGTACTGCCTGATACGACTCTTTACATGCCAGTTGAAGGTCAGCTGGAATTATGGGCTTCTGATTATAAATCTCATGATGTAGCATCAGGGTTTAAGGATATTTTCTATCTGATTAATCTATCCATGCCGCTTCAGGAATGCTTTGCCGTGGAATACGACACGCAGTCTCCACCCGGCACCTGTACCAATCCAATATACACGGGCCCGTTCACACTGGCCTTCGGAACTTATACTCTTCATTATGGCTCTATTGACAATGTTGACAACATGGGCCCGTTTGATTTTGTAAATGTGGATGTTGGTTCTGCACCGGTATCTATCTCACAGATAAGCGTCACAGCAATAGGCATATCTTCAATAACTTGGACATGGGATATTGTTGAGAATGCGGTAGGGTACCATGTGTATTTTGCGGATGGAAGTTCAGTTACCGTTACAAACACTGAATATGTTCTTCAGGGACTTTTTCCAAACACTCAACACAATATCTGTGTAAGCGCTTATAATCTTTACGGTGAAAGTCTGCCAACTTGTGGTTCAACAGTTTTTACCTTTGCTGTTGTCCCGGGTAAACCTTATTTCACCAGTGTAAGTTCTCATTCTTTTTATGCAGAGTGGAATGCATTAGGAAATTCTCCAGGCACAGGCTATCAGGTAGGTATTTCAACTGATAACTTTAAACTAAATTTTTCAACACCTATTACAGTTTTACATAACTTAACATCCACGAACGTTTTCATATGTGATTTATTTCCTGACACTACTTATTCCGTGCGTGTGCAGGCATATAACGGGGATGGAATACTCACTGATTTTTCAGAAATTTCATCAACAAAAACCCTTCCTGCTCCGCCATTACCACCTGACATTACAGCACCTGTTACAGAGATATATTTTTATCCCCCTGCTTATACCTCTCCTGAAAATAAATTATTTATTTCATCAGTAACAGACATATTATTTAATGCAAGAGACCCTGAAATTCCAGATTCTATTGTATCAGGCACAGCAACCATTAATTACTGGATAGATTCAGATATTTCAACCACAAGTCCTTCTATTTATTCTGCTCCTTTTCAGATATTAGAAGGAACGCATACAATTTATTACCAGAGCATTGATCATGCAAATAATTATGAAGAAATAAAATCAACCTATGTATATGTAGACGGCACCCCACCAATTACCAGTATAAATATGGAGCCTTCTCCTGTTGTTAAAGACACAACTTATTACGTTCTTGCTGGCTCAACTTTTACTTTATCTGCTGATGACCCAATATTAAATAATGTTTCATCAGGACGAAAAGACATTTTTTATATTATTGACTTAAATGTAAGCACTGAGACCTGTTTCAATACGCCCTATGTTTCAAACGCATCTTCTGGTACCTGTGAAAATCCATTTTATTCTGGGGGATTTAGTCTGCCTGTTGGAACGCATACCATTCATTATTTTGCTATAGACAATGTTGGAAATCAAGAAATAATCAATTTTATTTTTACAGAGATAGGCAACCCACCTTCACAAGTTGCTGGAATTTCAGGATATGCGCTTGGAATTTCTTCTATCATGTGGTCATGGAATAGCATTGAGAATGCAGATGGTTACCGCATTTATTCTGATACCGGCGCTGTTTTAGGTTCTGTAACTACAAATTATTATATTCTTGAAGGACTAACACCAAATATTAACCGTTATATATGTGTAAGCGCTTATAATCTCTATGGTGAAAGTCTGCCTGCCTGTGCTTCAAAAATTTATACCCTTGCTGTTGTCCCGGGCAAGCCTTATTTTACACAGGTGAGTTCTTATTCTTTTTCTCTCAATTGGAACGACAGCCAAAATCCATACCCAACTGGCTATCAAGTAAGCATTTCAACTGATGACTTTTTCCTAAATTTCTCAACTCCTGTCCCTGTTACTGCCAACTATTTTGAGAAATATGCGACAATACAAGGACTTACGCCAGATACGACATATTATACCCGGGTGCAGGCATATAACGGCGATAAAATACTTACGGATTTTTCGGAAATTTCTTCATCCAAAACACTTTTAGCTCCACCACAGCCGCCTGAAAATGTAACTGCAATTTTCAGCACTGCAACAAAAAATATAACTATCTCATGGTCAGCTGCGATATCCGGCTCGCCAGCAGTTTCATTTAATGTAGACAGGGCCAAGGAACCTTCTCCTAACTCGTTTACACAAATCGTATCAGGCACGACTGATTTTACTTATGCAGACTATATCATTCAAACTTCAACCTATTATTATCGCGTTACCGGTCTTAATGCAGATGGTTTGGAAAGCGAACCTTCTGCTATCGTGTCCATTCTTGCTGATGTTCAGCCGCCCGGTGGGGTAACGGATTTCAAAGTAATTTCAACTGACTCTGCTACGCTAAAAGTTACGCTTTCTTGGACAGCGCCGTCAGAGGATGTCAAACTTGCTAAATACATAATAAAAGGAATGGAAAGATGGTGGGTCTCTACAGAGTGGGATTCCGCCCAGTTCTTTGCCGAAGTATTAGCATCAACCCCTTCAGGTGGAAAAGAGACTTTTGTTTTATCCCTGGTTTCCACTAATGTCGTTTATTTAGCATTGAAAGCAGTTGACAGTTTTGGCTATGAATCTTCCATCTCTAACATGGCAATAGCGGATTTTGAACCGCCGTCCCTTGTTGTTATCTCCACTGTTACGCCAAATTCCATAGTGGGAAGGCCTTTTACTACTAGAATAACCGCGCAGGACAATTACCGCCTGTCTGATGTGGAATATCTGGTTGACGGCAATGTCCTAATCAGCTGGTCTCATAATTCGCAGTCCCTTGACGAATTTTACACATGGGACACTCTTGAACTTTCAGACGGGTATCATGTTTTTTCAGTCAGGGTGGCTGATTTTAGCAGCAATAAGGCGCAATGGAACCTGCCACTGATTATCAATTATGTTCCGCCTCTGGCTCCGGTGATAACAGACCCGAAAGATGAGACTAAAATTTCAACAACAACTGTTATTGTTGTTGGAACAAGTGAGCCAAATATGTATATCTCCATATTTGTGAACGACACTTTTGTCGCATCAGGTCAATCTAATATTAATGGAGATTTTTATATAACTAATGTTCCTTTTCCCGGGGACGGAGTTTTCAGTATTACTGCCCAGGCTGTTGACAAAAAAGGCTCAAGCCCCCGTTCAAAACCTGTTTCAGTAATAGTTGATTTAGGACCTCCCAATCCTCCGCAAAATCTTTCAGCAGGCTCTGCTAAAGATGGAAGGGTGAAACTTTTGTGGTCTTTGCCTGATGGAGAAAAGCCTGTTTCCTATAACATATACCGTTCAACAAGTGAAACAGGACTTGTTGCCGGGACAAGTCCTTATCAGTCCTTTCTCATTGGCCAAGGTATAACTGTTCTTGAATATTCTGACTTGCCTCCTTCAGATAGTATTTATTATTACTACGGTGTCACTTCAGTTGACGGGGCAAAAAATGAAAGTCTGCTTTCCAATATTTCTGTGGCTGTTTCAGACAGGTTTGGCCCTTCAGCTTCTATAACATTATCGTCAGCCCCGCCCCTTGGCGCAGGCAATTATCTTGTAACAATAACAGTGTCTGAAACCCTATCTTTTGCGCCGTATCTCACTTTCACGCCTTACGGAATGTCCCCTATCCAGATAAATCTTGTCCCTGTCACTGCTCTTGTATGGACCGGCACCATTACAGTGACTGCTGACATGACATCCGGCACCGGCAAATTCTCTTTCAGCGGAACTGATTTATCCGGCAACACAGGTTTTACAATAACTTCCGGTTCCACCCTTGAGATTGAAACACAAGGACCTGAAGCAGTTCTCAGTATAGATACTAATAAACTTGTACTCAAGGACGGAGACTACGCCATAACCCTGAATCTCAATGAGCCTGCAAGAGAATCTCCTTTTCTCTCATACACAACACAATCCGGCTCAACCACAACCATTTTGCTTTCATCTTCAACAAGCACATCCGCATGGGCAGGATTGATAAGCATAGACACAACAACAGGAGAGGGTTTTCATAATTTCATTTATTTTGCCTACGACACACTTGGAAACAAAGGCGAACTTCTTTCAGGAACCACTTATTTTATAGTGGATACAATAGCGCCGAGCAATCCAATCTCACTCAACGCTCTAACAGGAGCAGGTGGCACAGTAAATCTTATCTGGTCCGCGCCGTCAGGCGAAGAACCTTCTGCTTATTGCCTTTACAGCGACGTAGAAAAAATAACCTGCGATATTATTCCCAAAATTGAGGATTTAACAGGTTTTTATCAGGACAAGCCTCTTGAAGGCTCTTATACTTATACTGTTACGGCTTTAGATATTGCCGGGAATGAAAGCCCTTCAATTTCAACTAATGTCATAACTGATTCAACTCCGCCACAACCTCCACTGATAACATCTTTTTCTACTCTTGATGTTTATGTAGAACTAACATGGTCCCCGCAGGGTGTTGAAATTCCTGTTAAATATAAACTTTATCGCTCTACATATTCTCTAATAACAACATCCGGTCTTTCATACAGAGTTATCTTTGGCACGACAATTCAGGATTCTCCTGAATCAGACGGCATATATTATTACTATATTACTGCTCTGGATAAAGCAGGCAATGAAAGCGGACTATCCAATGAAGCGCAGGTCACCTATGACGGCGCCGCTCCTGTCATAACCATCTCAGGTATTGAAAATAATGCATATTATAATTTAAGCGTGCTTCCGGTTATAAACATAATGGATTTATCCCTTGCGGTCTCAACAATAACTCTCAACAATTCCCCGTTTGTTTCAGGCTCTACTATATCTGCAGAAGGCACATACACCCTTGCAGTTTCTGCCCAGGATATTTCAGGCCGTTCTTCTGCAAAAAGCCTCTCATGGACAATAGACAAAACCATTCCTGCTATTTCATTCTCCGGGGTTCAAAACAACGGCTATTACGAGCAGTCAATTGCTCCTGTTATATCTGCTTCGGACATAAATTTCTCAACCCTGACGACTCTTTTGAACAATGAACCCTGGGTTTCAGGCAGTTCCATTACAGCAGGAGGCTCTTATGTGTTAAAAATTGACGCTGCAGATAAAGCAGGCAATGTTTCAACCATTTCAATATCTTTCACGCTCAATCCTCCGCCTTTAAAACCAAAAAATCTTTCAGTAGTCATTGAACAAGACAATAATGCTGTTCTTAAATGGGAAAGCCCTGGCTCCGGCATGGTCTTATATAAGGTATATAAGAACAATATCTATATTGGCCCTGCACAGGTTTCTGATTTGAGTTTCAGGGACACATCCTACTGTAGTGGCAGAGCTTGCTCTGCCTCAGTAAGCAGCGCATGTGTCTATGAAGTTTCAGCAATTGATTCAAAAGGACGTGAAGGCGAAAAAGCCCGCGCTGAAATCCTGCCAATCTTTCTGGGGCTGTCAGGCTACGGCACTTACCTTGCATCTGATTCCAAAGAAGCCCTGAACAGAGGATTTTTTGATTCTATCCGTTTCAATGTTACAAACAAAAGCACCCAAACCCTTACCATCGGACCCCTTGTAGCGGTGGGATTGCCATCCCACACTGTAGCCGCAGAGCTTGCTCTGCCTGTAGCGGGCGATGTAAATCGCCTTGTAGAGGTATCTGCTCTCTCAAGTTCAGAAATCTCAATTCCTGTTTATGTCAGCACAGCCCTTGCAAACACCATATCTGTAAAAGGGGTTTTGACTCTTCCGCGCGCATGTGATGCGGCAGTGAGCATTTCAAAAACCTTCTTGCTCAATGTCAGGAACCCTGTTGAGCCTGTAATAGAACTTTTTCCAGAAGCCCTTGTCCGTGGAACTTATTCAAAAGTGCGGCTCAAATTCAACAACAGGGGTTCCGCGCCGCTGGATATTGTCACGGCCCGCTTATTTGGTTCAAAACAAATTCCTTCAAAATCCCTAACAGTTGAACTTAAAGCACAATCAGGTCTGGTTCTTTCCAGGGCTGAACTTACGCAGACCGCCGGCACAAGCATAGCCCTTGTCAGCAATGAACAGATTTATTTTATAAGAATACCAGGCGGAGGCAGTTTTATTTTTGAACCTGTAATGCCCGCTGTTCCTCAGGAAACCCCTGAAAAACTTATTCTCTATGGAATCATCGGGGAACTTGCTTATTCTATTCCATCGGGAGCGGTTTACGCTTCTGTTGTGTGGACATCTTCAAAAACAATGGCAACTGAATTAGCAGTGCCTTACAAAGTCCTGCTTTATTCTGATAAACAAGTTTATGACAAAGAAAGTCCTGTCCAACTTTATGGTCAATTTCAGGATATATGGGGCAATTTGTTAGCCGGTTTTCCGTTGAGCCTTACAGTAACAAACAAAGGTTATGAACGCAGGTTTGATGTGGTTACAGATAGCTCAGCAAACTTTTCAGTTCAGTTTACACCCGGACCCACAGAAGCCGGCATTTTTAATGTTTCAGCAAAACATCCGGATTTTGTAGGCGATGCGGCGTTTAGTTCTTTCTCTGTGGTTGGTATGGAATTTGGCTGGAAAGAATACACGCTTACAATGGCAAAAAATTCTTCATATGGATTTGAGGTTGATTTCACGAATACAGGCGAAACAGCCCTAAATAATGTAAATATTTCAACTGAATTAATTTCAGGAACAAATGTAGCGGCGGGATTACCATCCCGCGATACGACAACAGGTCTTGCTCTGCCTTCTGATATCCCAGCAGGCATGAAATACAAACTGCCTGTCACTATAAGTGCTGAAACTAATGCTTCTGACACGGCTGAGTTTATCTTGAAAATAACTGAATCAAACGGATTTGAAAGGACAATGCCTTTGCATATAAAAACAGTTCCTGCCCAGGTAATACCAAAAGCAACGCCTCAGATGTTTGAAATAGGAATGCTTGCAGGCGAAATAAGAACACAATTAATAATGGTTGAAAACATTGGGTTCTCAACATGGACAAATGTTCAAGTTTCAACGCCAACATTAGATTGGGTAAAGATAAGTGGTTTGCAAAACAATTTAGGCGACATAGGTCCCAGCAAAAACGCCTCTTTTACATTAATATTTGAACCACCAGCAGGGCTTGCAAATGCAAGTTATGCGCAGAACCCGCTTGTAGAAATAATCGGCGGAGGTGCAACAGTTCCAATTAATGTAGGCGTAACAATAACATCTTCACGTAAAGGCAGTGTGTTTTTTAATGTTGCAAGTGCTGATATTCCAAGCACAAATCCAACAGGACGGCTTGGCGGGGCGGATCTTCGTCTTACAAGCATTGATATATCAGGTCTTATATTTACGGCAAAAACGGATTCCAATGGATTAGCAAGATTTGAAGACATACCGAGCGGAAGATATATGTATAGGGTGGAAGCTCAAGGATTTAATCCTTCGGCTGATATAATCACGATTGAGCCCGGGCTTGTAAAAAACATAAACATATTCATGCCCACCACAATGGTCACATACAAATGGTCTGTAACACCCACTTTGATAACAGACAAATACGATATAACCTTAGATATGACATTCAGAACCGATGTCCCTGCGCCGGTCATAATAATAGACCCGCCTGTTATCAATCTGCGCATGGTTGAAGGGCAAACTGCTTATGCCCAATATACCATAAAAAACAAAGGTCTTATTTCAGCTTTTGACATCAAAATAGTTCCCACAGGCGATGATGCAATGAAAATAGAAACAGGTTTGCAAAAGATAGATGAATTAAAATCCAATCAAAGCATAGTAGTGCCTCTTAAAATAACCCTTGAGCATGCGTCTAACCATTCAGGCAGAGTAGATAACTCTGGATATTATAATGCCATATGCGGTTCGTCGGCGCCCGCAGGGGGAACATTAACCGTCAGCCTTGGAGAAACCGCCCCGGCCGGACAAGAATTTCCTCCTCCGCCTGCTGAAAAGTGCTGCTGCTGTGGCGGCACGCCGCCGCCGACATATACGGCTATTCCAATGGGAGGCGGGGTTGCAGCCAAAAAACAGTGTGGGGTGGCCATTCCGAGCGGTCCTGGGTATCCGAGGGGATATCCCAACCCATGCGGACCTGGCGCCGACCCCGCATCAGGCAGTTTCTGGGAAAAAATATGGAACCTGTTGCTTGGAAGAGGCTCATTGGGTATAGAATACAGTTTGGATTATAACTCATTGTTCGGCGGAATCAATGACATCACAAGCGCAAACCTTAAACCTCTGTCTGACGGTTCGTTTATATTGACACTTGAGGATGGAACACAGATATTATTCGTTCCCAACGGCGTTATCAATCTTGAATTGGCTCTTTCAGGAGCGCAGTTTAAAGGTGTTCCTGGCTCAAGTCTTGGCCTTAAATTAATTGACAGCGAGACCTATGAAACCAAAGAAAAAGACGGAACAATTACCAAGTTTAAATACTTTCCTGATAAGAATTACCCAACTGATAAACTTCTGGGCACATATAAACCAGTGCTCAAGCGGGACAGGAATAGCACAACAATTACTTATGAATATACAAGTATTTATTCTGACGCTAAGCTTGTAAAAATGACTGATGTTCACGGAAGGAACCTAAATTTAAATTATAATGCATCCGGCAAGGTTTTAAATATTACTGATTTTACAAACAGGACTGCAAGTTTTGAATATGACGGGAACGGTAATTTAACCAAAGCAACGGATTTGGACAGTTCGCAAACAAACTATGTTTATGATGCTCAGAACCGAATGACCGCCATTACATATCCCAACGGCGGAACAAAAGGCATCGCTTATGATGGAAAGAATAGGGTTTTAAGCATTACAGAAGATTCAGGCAACAATGCTCAAAACTTTGAATACATAGATGCAAGTTCAAAGACAATAGTAACGGATGCATTGGGAAGGCAAACTGCTTATGAATATATAAATGTGGAAGGACGGAAAGAAATAACAAAGATAACAGCGGCTGATGGTTCTGTTACAAAATTCGGTTATGACGAAGATTTAAACCGCATCTCTATGACGGATGCGCTTAATCGCAATACAGCAATGACATATGACGCCATCGGTAATATGTTGACCGCTACAGACCCTGCCGGCAACCTTACGCAAATGAGCTATGAACAAACTTACAATCAACCGACATCAATCATAGACCCGAAAGGTCATACAACAAACATGCGTTATGATTTACGTGGCAACTTGATGGAAATAAAAGACGCAGTAGGCAATATTACGCAGATGTCTTATGACGGCCAGGGGCATGTTGCCGGCACAAAGGACCCGTTAGGCAACATTTCAAATTTTGAATATGATAGCAATGGTGCATTGGTTAAAGTAAAGGACCCGTTAGGTCGTATTACTTTAATGACGCGTGATAACTTAAGCCGTGTAACGCAGACCAAAGACCCGGCCAATAAACTGACCTTATTTGATTATGATGTATTGGGGAATCTTACACAGGTAACTGATGCAATGAACGGACTTGCAAAATATTCATATACTAACGGCGGTTGTGCTGCCTGTGGCGGAGGTGATTTACTTGGTTCTGTAACAGATGCAAAAAATCAAACAACCAGTTTCAGTTATGATTTACAAAGAAGGCTTACCAGTGTAACCAACCCTGTAGCTGCAAAGCGCAGCTTTGCCTATGATACTAAAAGCAACCTAACCAGCGTCACCGACGCCAAAGGGCAGACCATAACATTTACTTATGACAATATGGATAGACTCATAACAAAAACATTACCAGAAGGAACTGTTAATTATACTTATGATGCTGTAGGCAATCTTACTGTAGCGGTCGGATTACTATCCGACACTATATCTTTCAGTTATGATTTATTAAACCGTGTTATTGAATCAAAGCAAACAATAGGCGGAATAATTTACACTATAAATTACACCTACGATGCGAACGGCAATAAAACCTCAATGACAACACCCTGGGGTAATTATAATTATAGTTATGACGCATTAAACAGGCTTGTCTCCCTGACGAACTCGGACGGGAAGACAGTAACATTCACGTATGATGCTCTGGGCCACCGGACCAAAATGTCTTTACCTAATGGAACTGAAACAACTTATGTTTATGATTTCGCCAGTCAGCTTACACAGGTGGTTCACCGTAAAACAGCCGACAGCACAGCCATTGCTTTTGCAAATTACACTTATGACCCTGCCGGCAACCGCACAAGCATGCAAAACACAAATGGTGTTCACTCTTATTCTTATGATGACTTACACCGGCTTGTATCAGCCCAACATCCTGTAGTTGCCGATTTATCGGCTGAATCTTTTTCCTACGATTCAGTAGGCAACAGACTTACTGACGCAAATATTACTGGTTATAACTATGATTCAGCAAACAGATTGCTTTCCAATTCAAGTTACACCTACACCCATGACGCCAATGGCAACCTTACTGTAGCGGTCGGATTGCTATCCGACACTATTAACTATAGTTATAATTCTGAAAATCAACTTATAAGCGTAACCATGCCCGACAGCACAGTAGTCAATTTTAAGTATGATGCTTTAGGCCGCCGTATTGAAAAGGCTGTTACTCTACCCTCTACCCTAACCCCTATACCCTATCGTTATCTTTACGATAACGAAGATATTGTTGCCATCTTGGACAAGGATAACAATGTGGTTAATATTTTCACCCACGGCCCCGGCATTGATGAACCACTGATAATGAAATCATCTACAAATGTAAATTATTTCTACCACGCTGATGGATTAGGTTCAATCGTTGCCTTAACTGATTCAGCGGGAGAGATTGTAGAGACAGTTGAATACCAAGCCTACGGCAAACCCATAATAAAAGACCGCACCGGCGCGGTTTTTGACAGGTCTACTGTCGGCAATTTCTATTTATTCACAGCCCGGGAATATGATTTTGAAACCGGGCTGTTTTATTACAGAGCCAGATACTATGATTCTGAAACAGGAAGATTTTTGCAGGAAGATTCATTTTTTATGCCCAATGGAAAAAGTAGATATATTTATGTTGATGCTCATCCGACAATGGCAACAGATTCTAATGGTTTATTGGCGGATACATTATTGGATATATATTTTATATCTGATGATCTTAAAGATATTTATCACCGACTTGTTTGTGAAGAAGGCGGATTATTTTTAGCATTTGCGGTATTGGCAGGCGATATGTTTGGGGCAGTAGTGCCTGGATTAACAGGTGTTGGGAAAGGAATTAAAACTGTGGAAGAATTGATAGATATTATGATGCGTTGGCTTGGCCCAGGCGCAAAGGTGTTTAAGAATAAGGCAGGTGATTTGGTTATGATATCAAAAGATAATTTACGGAAAATACATTTTGATTTAAAACATCCTTATCCACATAAAAATCCACATTTTCAGATTGAAGAAATTATTAATGGGAGACTAGAAAAAACACGGGTTTGGCCAAAAGGAGTAGAACCTAAATAAACGGAGGTGTTATGAGAATACATGATATTGATTTTGACAAATCAATAGATGAAGTTGGGATATTTCTTACATTAGATGAAGCAAAAGAATTAAGGGATTCGCTTGAAATATTAATTAATAATCCAGCAGAACACCATGGACATATTTATGATATCCCTGCAGAGTGTAAAAAACAAATAATAGTAGCAGTTTATACGAAGGATAATATTAATATGTTTGATGAACGCTCACGCAAATTAATCGAGGAAGATAAATAAGGCTATGTCTAAACTCGGCAGGAATATTCTCTTGTTTATGTGCTTTGGCTTGTTGGCCGGTTGTGCGGGGATTGTATTGTTGTGCACCACTTAAGAACTGAACAGGTATAATAGTAAAGG
>JACQWV010000075.1 GCA_016209085.1 Elusimicrobiota bacterium | reverse complement strand
TTTTGCAGGTTTTTTGCAGTGGTCGGCGCATTCTTCCGCGCAGGGAACGGCGCAGGGCTCAATGTGAATCATCACTTTTGCCTGCTTCATCTCTGATTCTATCCTTCCTGCTATGGAATCCGCCACTGAATGGGCGTTTTCAAGGGATATTTTTCCGTCAACCAGTAAGTCAAAATCAATAAACCTGATTGCCCCTGATTTCCGCGTTTTCAAGTTTTTAAAGCTTATGACTGCTTCATGCGTTTTTATAATTCCGGCTATTTTCTCCAGCTCTTTTTCAGGCAAAGAAGCGTCCAATAAATCGTTTACGGACTGCTGGGTCAAATCATACGCGGCTTTTATTATCATCAACGCGACCAGACAGGCAATGACAGGGTCAAGCCAATAAAGATTGCACCGGGGGGAAACGACTGAACACAGCCAGATTATAAAAAGCCCCGCCATGACTCCGACGGACGTCCACACGTCGGTCCTGAGATGCCAGGCATCGGCTTTTATAGCGATGGAATCAGAAGCCTCGGCAACTTTGAAAAGCTTTCTGGAAACCAGAAAATTGACTATTGAAGAAAATGCCATGACAAAAATCCCAAGCCCTATAAGCCTTATTTCTCCGGGGTTCATGAATTTTTTTACTGCCTCGTATATTATCCAGCCGGCCGCGCCGAATATCAGAATGGCTTCAAGGAATCCGGAAATGTTCTCAAATTTTCCGTGTCCGTAGGCATGCTCCCTGTCAGCAGGTTCTGAAGAGGATTTGACGGCAAAATAAGCAAGTAATGCGGCTAAAAGGTCTATTGCCGAATGTATGGCTTCGGACAAAATGGACACAGAACCTATGAAAAATCCCACGCCTAATTTAAACGCGATAAGGAGCGAATTGGATATAATGGAAAGTCTTGCTGCTTTTATTTTTGAATCAGAGGACATGAAATAAATACAGGTTAAGATTGAGAATTACATTCTTAACCTCAGCCTTAACCCAAATTCCTCAGTTGGAATTTGGGAATTATGAGTTTTAAATGTTGAATTTTGAATTATTCTCAATTAAGAATTCATAATTTAAAATTTATAACTCCGAAAAATTCAGTCGCACTTTTTTATTCAATGAATTATCA
>JACQWV010000074.1 GCA_016209085.1 Elusimicrobiota bacterium | reverse complement strand
GCAGAATGTTAAACGGTCTGATAAATTCCATATGACTAAATCACTAAATCACTTACTCGCTAAATCACTTCTTTTTAAAAAAGGCCAAATGGCCATAGTCATAGTACTGGTAAGCCTTTTGTTCATATTAATCATGATACCGGTTATAGAGATGTTTGTTGAAAGAGAGACAAAATGGTCCCTCGCTGACAAAAGAAAAACAACCGCGTTCCACTTAGCCGAGGCCGGCTTGGACCGCGCTGTATGGAAACTAAATGAAAAAGAGACTTATTGGAATGATGCGGCCAAGGGAACCATATTTGTGGGTTACAACAACGATAAAACATACACGGATATTAAAGGGGGTTCTTATCAAATACAAATATCTTCCGTAAATGGCAAAACCCAGGTAAAAATCACATCTACCGGCAAGGATTCTTCAAATAATGAATTCAGAGCCATTGAGGCTTTTTACGAGGTTTCCGCTCCTGTGGCCGCTATTCAGGCTCCTACGCTTCAGTTCAATAGCTCTTTCAAGGCTTTTTGGGGGCCCGTTATGTCTTTAACCGACATCAGCCTCAACAGCTCAGCTGATGAACTGTTTCCAAGAAAGTTTGCCAGAACCTCCATAACATCAAGCTCAAGCTACGGAGACAGGGACAACAACGCGAGCCCTGCCAATACGGACTGCCGCGAATACTGGGCTTACAATGACGCCACCTGCGGCTCCTCAGGCGTTCCGGACATGCCTCTGGTTGACATCAACTGGTACAGAACTCAATCGCAAATCGCTCCGAATCTTTACTATGACACGCCGCCGGCGACCGAAACTTTCAGCAATCTCCAGGACAATGCGCCGAAAATACGCTTCTTTGAAGGCAACGCCACATTTACCGGAACCACTCATTTTCGCGGCTGGATTATTGCAATGGGTAAAGTAACCTTTAACGCGAGCGGGTATGACAACGCCACATACGGCTCGTACACGGTTTCAGCCAGCTCTATACCTGCCGAAGCATGGAAGGAACATCAGAAGAATGTCTTTGACAAGGGCACCAATCCCGGAGGGGGCTGCACTTCAGGCTGCAACGGCGGAGGCATAGGAAAAGTAGATGACGACAACTATGATAATGATTCCGAGGCCGAAGCGGATGATTGCTGTATTGACCAGTATCCGGGTGACGGCGGTTATCACGTTGTTGAAAGCTTTAATTTCAAAACAGGATGCATCGCACATAATAAATTAGCGGGCCATTCAGGCGAACCAGTGGCTTTCAGGGGACTTGTTTATTCCGGAGATGTAATGGATATGAATTCGTCCACTGTTATCCACGGCATTATTGTGGCGCCGGGCGGCTTTAAGGGAACGAGTTCAGGCATAGTGTTTTATGATCCTTTTGCTGAAGTAGAACTTGTCAATGACAATTTCACCAGGACTTACTGGAAAGAAATCATACCAACGCCGTTTTAACGGACCAAAACCATCAGAAATGCTCATTCAAATCTGCGGAATTCCGTTATGTTTTTTCCTTCCTGAAAGCTCTTTTAACCGAAAACTGCAAAACAGATATAAAAATTTTGCTTGTGCTAAAAAGCCAGTTTTCAGATTTAATGTAAAATTTGATAAAAGACGACAAAACCCCTTCAAACCATCGTTATGTGTAAAAGATAATTCATTGACAATCACAAGGGGGGATTTCGCCTGCAAGATTGATTTAGCATCAAAAAGAGGGTTCCTTGAAACCGCTCCTGAAATACGGAGTTTTGATTCTTTTCTGAGAACGGTTTATTCCTGGCTGCTCATTCAAAACAAGGGGTTTCTTCTGCACAGCGCAGGTGCAGTTATAAATGGTAAAGGTTATTTGTTCGTAGGAAAATCCGGCGCCGGTAAATCTACAATAGCAAGACAGGTCGCAAGTTGCAAGTCACCCTCCTACGCCAACAGGCTTCGGAAGGGCAGGCAAGTCACAAGATACAAGATATTAAGTGATGAATTGATGCCTTTAAGAATTATAAACGGAAAAGCAAAAATTTATCCCTCTATGTTTTGGGGAGAAATGGGGCAGGGGATAGAGGCGAGAGGCGAGAGGCGAGAGTGTAGTGAAGGAATTATATTGAAAAAAATATTTTTTTTAAAAAAGTCAAAACATAATAGAATAAGTAAAATAACCAAAATAGAGTTTTATAAAAAACTATTGGCGTGTGTTATGAATTTTTCAAAAGAGCCGGGAGACGCCCAAAAGACCTTGAAAACCATTGACACGCTGGCTGATAAAATTCAATACTTTGAATTGGAGTTTACCCGCCACTACCCCTTCAACCCCGCGGGTTGAAGTTCCAACCCGCGG
>JACQWV010000073.1 GCA_016209085.1 Elusimicrobiota bacterium | reverse complement strand
GAAGTTTTTTTGCCCGGTTCCGGTCTCCACCCTGACAACTGCGTCAAGCGCGGTAAAAACAGGCGGCAAAACGTTAAACGCGTTCGGACGGGCTATGTTTCCCCCGACTGTCGCCATGTTTCTTATCAACTGACTGGAGCATTTTGAAGCGGCCTTGGAGATGACGCCCCCGGCCCAGTTGCCGGCAAGTCTTGAGTTTTCAAGCCTGTCAAACGTCTCAAAAGCGCCTAAGACAAGGTTTTTGCCGGACATTTTTACATACTTTTCCAGCCTTGAAATATCCACCAGAGTTTCAACGGTTTCCGGAATAGACTTGACGGCAAGGGTTCCGCCTGCTATGAGGGAAGATTTAAGTTTTTTGTCAAGAAGCATTTTTAATGCTTCTCCGGCATCCGCAGGAAATATGTAATTTTTTACATTCTTCATAAAAATTTATTCACTATTGTGCCGTTTTTCCTGCAAAATAGGGATTCGCAAGGTACGGCTTCTTTTCAGGCTTCTTATCTGATTTTTTAAGCTCTATCTCGCTTATCAACACGGCATAAGGCGAAATAATAGCCGTAGGATAATTGCCGTATGTATAAACATACGGGTCATCCTGGCGAAAATTATAGACCATATGGTTATCGCTTGTTAAAACTATGTCTCTCAAAGATCTTAATCCGATGCCTTCAAACTCAACCAGATTTAACGGTTCTTCCTTTAATGTCTTTAAATCCAGTTTATAAGCAAGGCTTGGATTTCCCAGATATTCTTCGCCTTCCCTATAGACGTTTATCTTCCTGATTATTACGACGTAATCAAGCTCCATTTCCCTGCCGATTTCCATGAGCTTGTCTTTAAGTTCTTTATAACCGGCTTTTTTGTCCGAATTTATAAAAACATTGCCTGCCGACGCAGAGGCAAAAGAATTTGAAGTCATTCTTCCGTGGCCGTTTGAGTTTTTTATTTTTTTATCCGGAGTTCTGGACGCATAAACGGCTTCAAGTTTTCCTTTTTTAACCAATTCCAATCTCCGCGGTTTTACGCCCTCGCTGTCTATCGCGTAGCGGCCTGTCAACTCTGTCCCGTTAAAGGTTTCCTGCAGGGGATCGTCATAGACCGAAATAAACGGCGCAAAAACTCTCATGTTTATCCTGTCAACCAGCTTTGGAATTTCATAGTAGTATTTCAAAACGTTGTCCTCCTCGGCCCAGGGCTTTGGATTAAAAGAAATGTTTTTTACAAACAACTGATTAAAAAATTCCGCCGACGCTTGGTCTTCAAAAATGGCGGGACCGACATAATATTCAAGCTTCCTGGAGTTATAAACCCCGTTAAATTCCTTAGCAAACTCTTCAATTTCCTTTTTAATTTTCTCGAAATTCAGGCTTTTTAAGCTCCTCCGGAAGATTTTTTTATTTTCGTCTATTTTGTATCCGTCTTCATTCTGCATTGATATGGAAGCGTTAATTTCCGCTTCCGACGAAAAAACCTTGTAAGTTGTTCCCTGTGAATTCACAAATCTTCTTGTTATCACGCTGTAATTCATCGAAACGTTAGAGTCCTGTATGTTGGGGTATTTTTTAAAGACCGCGGAAATTTCCTTTAATTGTTGTTTATAGAATCCGAAATCAAAAAATTCAAATTCTTTCTCTATTTCCGCATAATCCGCCGGCCCCTCGTCGTTTAAATCTCCGTATATCTCTTTTATGTCTTTTTTCTTCTTATAAGAATCTTTCTGGGAATACTTTTCCAGAGCGGACTTATACGCCTCGTCGCTCAAAAGCCAGAGCGATTTTCTCACCGCATCGTAATCGTCGGATATCGGCAGACTGCCTGAAATCGGTTTATAGGCGTGGAAACTGGATATAAAATGAGAATTATCAAAATTTTTTCCGCCTATTCTTACGTCCACGTTTGCGTTTCTGCCCGTTGAAACATCCGCCTGTTTTATGTCCCCGAAAGACGCGGCGATATAATAGTCGGAAGATTCTGCCACATAATATGCGGTGAAATACGGAGCGCTTAAATCATGGAGTTTAAGTTTTAGAATTGTCCTGTTCATTTCGTCTCTCATTGCTTTTAAAACCGAATCTTCCTGAGAAAAACCCGGGAGATAAAAGAAAAGCAGACAGAGCGGCAGAAGCCGTTTTTTTAGATTTTTCATAATGTCCTCCCTGCCTGCCGGCGACTCACGAACCTGCTCATCGGCAGGCAGGCAAAATTCCCGCAATGCTCATTTATCAAAATACGGCGGTTTCAGTATAGGCGGCATTTCATTTGATTTCATTACTTTTTCGGTTTCTATCTCGCTGAACAATATGCTCGGGGAAACGGCTGAAACAGGCACCCACCCGGATTCGGCGCCGCAGACTCCGTTAAATATGCCGTCATCGTCTCCGGTATGGATTATTTTTAAAAATGTCTGGAGAGGCGTTCCTATCATATTAAGGCCTCTTATGGGCTCGTCGGGCCTCCCGTCAGGATATACCCGTAGCGCGTATTTTATCAGTATCGTATAACTCTGCGGCAATGTTCTCTGGGTGATTGTAAAGCCGCCGGCGATGTCGTCTATTATCAAACCGTAAGGCTTGCCTGACTTTTTAATCTCTTCAATTAAAAGCTCTCTTAATTTTTCGTATAGAACTTTTTTGCCGGATTCCGCTATTAAAACACCCTGCCGCGCGACGGTCATGTTGCCCTCGCTTCTTCTGCCGTGGCCGTTTGAGAGCGGAAATTTATCAAGAGGAACCCTTTGCATCAGAAAATTTTTTAAAACCCCGTTTTCAACGAGATGAACCTTTCGGGCTTTTATCCCCTCGTCGTCGTATTTATAATGTCCGTTCAAAACAGCCCCTTTAAAATAGCGCTTCGCAGGGTCGTCGTAAATGTTTAAAAACTCGGGCATTATTTTTTCCCCGACTTTTTTTGCAAATGTCTGGCCCTCAGCCTCGCTTTTCTGCCTGTGACCTTCAATTCTGTGCCCGAATATTTCATGCCAGAACACGGCAGCCGCCTTGTTTTTCAAAATCGCAGGGCCGGTAAACGGTTCCTGCAAAGGCGCTTTGGTCAAATTCTTCAATGCTGCCGCCGCTTTATCCATATCCCGGGCTATTTTGCCGTATTCCGGCACATCTTTTATGTCGTCAAACTCATATGATTCATACCTGCTCAGATCCATGCCGTCCGTTGTCCTGGCGCTCAAGGAAAATGCAATGCTTCCGTAGTTGCCGCCTGTGATTATTCGGGCTCCGTCCGAATTCACGATATATCTGTGTTGATTGGTATAATTCAGCCATACGCCCGAATTCATTACGAAATCGTAATCTTTAAACTTTTCCGAAAGTTTGTCAAGCATTCCTTTAATCCTGTTTTTGTCTATTTTAAGCTCCTCCGCTCTTTCATAAAAATTATCGGTTGTTTTATCTTCTGAAAAATCGCCTGATTTGTCCTCCTCTACAGCCGTAACCTGTTTATTCATTTCAACCTTCAAATATCTGTCCAGAGCCTCTTTATACGCTTTGTCGGTCAAATCCCATATCTTTACCTTAATAGCGTCTTTATCTTCGCCGGGGACGATAGTCATGGACAATTTCTTGGAATTTGCATCCCAATTCGCCCTGCTCTCTTTGCCTTTAATCTCATGGGTATTGTCCAGTTTTGGACTTCCGACTCTGACGTCGACAGTCAGGACTTTGTTTGCGCTTTCGCCTTCATTTGACACAACTCCCAGATTTGAACTGACCCAGTAATTCTTCTCATCCCATAATTCATATTGCAGAAAATAAAGAGGCGTTTTCTCGGCGTTTTTGAGTTTGCCGTATGAGCGGCTCAGTTCTTCCGTCAGGGCATTTAGAAGAACATCGGAATCAATGTCCCCGGCATAAACTGCAGTCACAAGCGATAAGTCACAAGCCGCAAGCAAGAAAAAAACTGAAAACAACAAATTGGTGACGCAAAAATTGATTAAACGTTTCATAATCTCCTCCAAAATAAGTGATTAAGTGAATAGCGATTGAGTAATTAAGTTTTACTAAATCACTGAATCACTTAATCTCTCAATCACTTAATTACTTAGCGCTGTCAGCGCTCTTTGCAAAAGGATTCCTGTTATTTCCCGCCTGTATTCAGCCTCGGAACGGATATCGGTTATCGGGGAAATCTCGGTTTTTATAATTTCAGACGCTTTTTCCACGGTCTCGGAAGTCAGAGATTTGGTTTCCAGAAATTTTGAAACTTTCCGAGCCATCACTATCGTCGGAGCAACAGATGCAAGCGCTATTGAACACGAACAGATTTTCCCTTTGACGAGTTCAATGCAGATGGAAACTGCGGCCTTTGATATTGCGAAATCAGTCCTCGGTCCCAGTTTCAGATGAACGCCCGAGTGCGTCCATTTCGGCATTTCAAATCCGATTATCAATTCGTCTTTTCTTAAAACGGTTTTCTTGGGTCCGGTAAAAAAATCAATCAAGGGAACCTTTCTTCTTTTTCCAAAATGTTCAAGGATTATCTCCGCTCTTTCAGAGCAAAGGGCGCAGATGCCGTCCCCGCACGGGCTTGCAGTTCCGGCATTGCCTCCTAAAGTTGCCATGTTTCTCAATGAAGGACTTGCAAATTTATCAACTGCGGAATAAAGCGCAGGAAGCCATTTTGCAACCAGTTTTGATTCTTTCAACTCCGCTATTTTAACTCCTGCTCCAATGAATATCTTGTCTTTTGTTTCGGTTATTTTCCTCAAATCTGAAATATCGGTTATATCTATCCAGCAGCCGGAATCGTCTAACCTATTGTTTGCGCTTGCCACTAGGTCGGTCCCGCCGGAAAGATATTTTCTTTTTGCAGGAAGTTCCGGCAGAATTTTCCAGATTTCTTTTAAATTTTTAGGCTTTACTATTATTGAAGGCATACTTATTGCTTTATTTTCAATTTATGCCAATTACTATATGAAACGACATTAATAATTACATGTCTTTTGTAGGGGTTTGATTTATCAAACCCGAATTTTTCGGGCGTCATAAATGTCGCCCCTACATTTAATACGAAAAACACAACGTCATTTCGTATAATTACGAATTACCAGTTACATTTCTTTGCTTTATCCACTGCTTTTATTATTTTTTCATAGCCAGTGCATCTGCAGAGATTGCTTGTCAAAGATTTTTTTATTTCACTGACAGAGGCTTTCGGATTTTTTTTAAGCAAAGCCCGGGCTGAAATTATAAAACCCGGAGTGCAGAAACCGCATTGGACAGCGCCTTCTTCAATAAAACTTTTTTGCAGAGGGTGAAGATTTGCCGACATTCCTTCTAAATCCCCCTTTCCGTCCCCCTTTGTTAAAGGGGGATTGAGGGGAATGCCTTCTATGGTGGTTATTTCTTTGCCATGGACATGGACAGCCATCATAAGGCAGGAATTGACGGCTTTAGCGTCAACAAGAACCATGCATGCGCCGCATTCCCCTTCTAAACAGCCCTGTTTCGCGCCTTTCAGGTCAAGGAAATCCCGGATGAACTCAAGAAGGGTTATATTTGAAGGGATAGTTTTTCTGATTCGTCTGCCGTTTACAACGCATTGAATTTTAAATAGTTCTTGCTTGTAAACCCGCATAAACTGAATAATCTGTGTAATCAATTAAAACAGCAATCCGAGTCCCAGCAGGAAATACGCGCCTTTTATTGTAATGGAGTCGTCTTCGCTTAATATTGCCCTGTCAAATTTGATGGTGTTTATCTGATACCTCAGTTCCGTGACAAGCTGCATTTTTTCGTCAACCCTGATTCTCATGCCAAAAGGCATATTGAAAATGAAACCCACGCCTAAATCTTCAGTAGGCTTGTTGAAACTTGAAGTAACCGTGTATCCTTTTACATAAGGCAGGTTGATTACATTAAGGGAAAGACCTAACCCTATTCCGAAATAAGGGTCAACTTTTTCCCCTTTATGCCTGATCAGGAGGTCTCCGATGAATTTAATAGAAGTGACTTTAAGATAATCGTCGGTATTGAAAGTAAAATTCCCCGGCGTTCCATTGTTAAGTCTCCATTTTGTTGTTTGAGCCTCAATGTTTCTTGTTTCTATTGAAAATTCCAGCTCTCCGCCCACAGCCTGTTTGCCGAATCCGCCTACGCGCATGCCGATAGGACCGACTCCGCCGGTTTTTAAATCCTCCCATGCTACTGATTTGTAATAACCGCTCCCGGAAGTAAGTTTTATGCCGAGGTCGTTATTATAAGTGTTATCAAGGTATATATTTGCCTTGGAATTATAAAATTCAAGGTTAAGGGTTGGGGAGCCAAAACCTAAAAAAATGTCAAAAAATCCGTATTCATGCTTGCCTCTTACCCGTTGCTGTGCCACAGGCTGTGTATAAACCGGTTGTTGATACGGCTGTTGAACTTGCGGCTGCTGGTAAGGCTGCTGTTGAACGGGCTGCGCGTCTCCGCCCATCCAGTCTTTGGCAATTACCACGCTGGAAGCCCCTATGGCCTGGGCTGTTTCGGTTTTAATCAGTCTTGCATTGACTTCTATCTTTCCTTCTTGCGTAGTCAAAAGTGTGCCAGTAATTATGGCCTCCACTCCCAGCAATTTTCCAAGGTTTTTTGTACTGGTAGCGTCCATTATTCCTGAAGCCTGAAGTTTTAATTCATTCATAACCTTGTCCAGCACGCTGCGCTCTATTATTTCAAATTTCTTGAGTTTTATCATTCTCATGGTCAGTCTTTCAGATATGACCGACCCGTCTTTGGATTCTTTTCCGTCAGTATATGAAAAAGGAATGATTGCTATTTTTTTATTGGAAAAATCAGCTCCTGCTTCGCTTAATTCAACTGCAAGTTTGTCATAATTGTCCTCCGCAAAAGACCAGCCTGCAAACGTAAAACACAATACTCCTGCAATCACAGATGTTTTTATCGTTTTCATTATTTATCTCCTCGTATAATATGTTAAAAGCAATGTAACAACAATTCGCCGATGAATCGGCGACTACTCTATTGTAGTGTAACATAAATAACTTAACATTTGATTCTGCATTGTAGGGGTCGTCCCTCTCCTTGAATTATAAGGACGGGACAGCCCCTGTTCCAATTGCGATAGCAATTGGAACAGGGACGGATTTATCCGACCCGAATAAAAGCGGGTTTGATAAATCAAACCCCTACAAAAACCATGACATCCAAATCTAAAGATCCGTTGGTTACACTACACTATTATATCT
>JACQWV010000017.1 GCA_016209085.1 Elusimicrobiota bacterium | reverse complement strand
CTGAGGCAGAGAAAGAGTTATGGTTCCGGGTCCGTTTGTCACGTTTACCTGATTGGCCGTAGGGGTAAGCGTAGCCAGGGTCGGAGCCCCGGAACCGTCGCCTATAAGCAGCTGACCGTCCGTCATCACGCCAAAAGCTTGTATGGCTCCTGTCCCGTTTCCGTATAAAATCCCGCCGGCCGTGAAAGTAGCCGCGCCCGTGCCCCCGCGATCCACGTTGATTACAAGCCCGTCCCATGTAGCTTGGCCGCCGCCGCTGCCTATAACCCCTGTATTGGAAATGCGCACGGTTCCAGCGGTTCGTATGGAACCGCCGGCATTGATGTCGTCGGTCACGTCCAGGCGAAAGGAAGGACTGTTGTTGCCTATTCCGGTTCTTGCCGCAGGGCTTGTGGAAAGATACACGTTTCCGGAAACCGTAAGAGCGGACAATTCTACAGGCGAGGCTGACCTCTGAACCACGCCTCCGTCAATAATAAGACTTCCCGCCACTATAAGGTCCTCAACTCCGTTTGACGCATAGGGGTTGTAAGGATTTCCGAGAACAAGGTCTCCCCCCCTGACATTGAGTTTTGAAACAGGACTCGGAGTCCCTATGCCGATGCTGCCGCCGCTTTTTACGATGATTCCGTCAAGACTGCCTGCCCTCAGAATGACGTCTCCGGCGCCGTTTGAATCCAGATCAGACTGCACAAGAGCGTCGCCGTTGTTTGAAACCATGTTCGTAGAACCGACTCCGGCGCTGGTCATGAGGGTTCCGTCAGCAAAAATCAGTCCGTAGCTTTTGCCGGGCGAGGAAGTGGTGGAAATCCTGATGTTTCCTTCAACAGTCAGCTTCCAGTTCGGGTCAAGTATGGTGGTCCCCATTCCCACATTGCCCATGGTGGGGCTGACGTATATTCCCGGGGTGGTCCCGACATCCGTTGAAATCCATACCGCCGTGTTATATATCCCGTAATAATTTGAATCAATAAGAAGTTTTGTTTTATTGTCCATCACAATGCCGAATTTTTTGTCAGCGCCGGTTCCCTGGGTTTCCAGCCTTGCTATCTCGTTTGAACTCCTGTAGAAATAAAGTTTTGGATTGGCGTTGGCGCCGGAAACCAGATAAGCCAGAGCGTCGTCGTTGGCGTATGCCGGCACGTCGTCGCCCACCTGCAGATATCTCGCAGAAGGGAAATTAAAGTCCACTGTTCCGACTCCGATGCGGCCTGATACAAGAGCGTTGTTGGAAAAGGTTGTAAGATTGGAAAAAACGTTCTGACCGGAAAAAGTATTATTCGCACTGAGATACGCAGGATAACCCTGGTCGCTCCCCACAGAACCCGTGACCTGAAGCGTGCCGTATATCACCGTGGAAGAGAGATATACGCTGTTCCCCATGCCTGAATTGGCCGTAAAATTGCCCTGGATATTTACGGCGCCTGAAAAAACAGCAGTGCTTGCGGTTATTCCCTTTTCCGCCCTTATGGTGCCGCCGACATGGAGTTTCTCTTTGGGAGTGTCAGTAGCAATGCCCACGTTAAAACCCGTCTGCTGGATCAGGAGATTTCCGGTTTGGGAGCGCAGTTCGTTTGAAGCGGCGCCGGAATACGAGCCGATTGACACGTCTCCCCCGCGGATTCCGGAAGTGGCGTAAGCATTCCCGCTCACATGCAGGTTCTGCGAGGGAGCCGCTATGCCCACGCCCATATTCCCGTTGGAATGGATTCTCATTCTCTCGGAACCGCCTGAGAAAAAATAAATGACATCGTCCGTTTCTCCTATTGAAACTGATTCCGAATTCATGCCGGTGATTTTTCCCCCTTCAACGATTAAATCTTCTTTTATGTTTATTTCCCCGTCGTCCCTGTCGTATATGCCTGAATTGCTGACATAAAGAGAACCGTTCACATCCAGTTTTCCCAGAGGATTTGTCGTGCCTATGCCCATATTTCCGTTATTAATCATCCTCATCTTTTCCGTGCTCGCGCTCTGGAAAATAATATCCCCTGTTCCGTTATCGTCCGCGTCCGAAACCATAACTGCGTTTATATTGGCTGAGACCGCGCCGGCAGAACCGACCCCTGCAGCAGACATGTAACTGTTGTCCGCAAAATATATGCCGTCTGCAAGCAGCCTTATGCCTCCGTTTACCACAAGCCTTTTATTCGGAGCATTGGTTCCTATCCCGACGTTCCCCGCGGCAGTTGCGAGAAAAACATTATAACTGGCGGTGAGCGTGGAAACTGAAAGGTCTGAACCGTCTTCAAGCCGTTTGGCTATCAGAGAATAAACCACGCTGTTCATGTTTTCCCTAGGGGAAAGCACGTCGCTTTCAACCTGTATTTCAAGGTATCTGACCTCCTGACTCGCAAAAACGCTCCAGGGCGGGGTTATGGCGGCGCTGAATATTCCCTGCACAGCGTTCACGACCAACTCAGGGCTCTCCCATTCCAGATTACCGGCGGTCAACGCGTCGTAAAACCTGAATTTCAAATGGAGAATTCCCGTGTAGGGAGCATTATCCTTTTCTATCCTGCCCTGGTAATTTATTGAACCCGGAACCGCTCCGACGGTTATGTCGCCTGCCTGAACGACAGTAACCAGTGACCAGTAACCGGTAACCAGTGAACAGAAAACAGCAAATTTCAAATATTTGGCAGAAAAACTGTATAAAAATTTGTAAATCTTTTTTGAGAAAGTTTTTTTAATTGCTTCCATAAATTGCCTCCGCGAGTTCCTATAACCAATCCCACCAATCAGTTACTGGTTACTGGATATTTTGCTTCTTGCTATGCCACCGGTTACTGGTTACTGCTGTATTTATCTTACTATCACTAATTTTCCCTCTTTGGTGTGTCCCTCGCCTTCAATAAAATAGATGTAGAGCCCGCTTGATAACTGCCTGCCGTATTCGTTTTTTAAATCCCATGCCTGGCTGTCCGTACTGTCTTCCCTGCGTATGATTTTAACAAGTTCCCCCGAAACCGTATATATTTTTATGTTTGCCTTGAAAGTCAATCTTGTAAAAGTCACTGCATTGCAGCCATATTTGAGATTGCAGGGATTAGGATATACGTGCGCTTTGTTCAGATTCAACTCAGGCGGCCGCCAGGACGTCAAAACCCCGCGGTTTATGACGAATCTTGAGCTTGAAACAGAACTTAAATTAAAATTTCCGGTAGTTCCGAAGAGACTGTAACCCCCCCCTGTCTTTAAGTCCCCTATGGCGGCAGATGCCTGCTCCAGCAGGGCTATCCTGTAAAATTTTGACAGCAAAAATCCATAGGCTTTAACGCAAAACAAAAAAGCGGCTGCGGTAAGCAGCGTTGAAATATACTTATATCTCATGTTACCCGACCTCCAATAATATTATAATATTTTGATATTGCATTTATGTTGCGACCTATGGAAAACGACGGCGGGCAGGCCGCGCCGAAAATACTGGTAATCAGGCTCTCGTCTCTCGGCGACGTCATCCTGACTGCCCCGGTTTTCAGGAATCTCAAAGACAAATGGCACCATGCCAGTATTTCGGTTCTTGTGAAACCGCAATTTGCGGCGCCATTGCTCAGAAACCCGCAGGTGGCGGACGTACTTCCTTTCAAAAACGTCCTGCAGGCGGCGCGTGAAATCAGGAAAAGAAAATTCACGCATATCATTGACCTGCATTCCACTTTCAGAACGCATCTTATCTGTCTGTTGTCCGGCGTTTCCGGCGCACTTCGCTACAGGAAAGACTCCGTTGCCAGAAGATTATTCGTAAATTTCAGGGTTCCAAGCCCGGCTCTAGAAAAGCACGTTCTTGACAGATATTTGAGCGTTCTTGACAAATTAAACGTGCCTGTAGTTCATAAGTTTCCGCAGATTGACGACTGGAAATTCAATTTGTCTGACAATAAAAACAGCCGCGGCTTTACAAAAGCATGCGTGATTCAAACTGCTTTTCTCGGCGACTGCGTTCTGACCCTCCCTCTTTTAAAGGCAATGAAATCCCTTCTCAAGAATCCCAAAATAACCGTGCTCGCAAGACCGGAAATGGCTGAAGTTTTCAGAAATTCCGGACAGGCGGACGAAATAATAGCGGATGAGAAAAAAAAATCAAAATTCTTCTTCCCGGAATTTCTAAGGATTCTGAGAATCCTGAAATCGCGCAAATTTGATGTGGCGGTTATTCCGCACAGGTCACTGAGAAGCGCCCTTCTGGCCTACTTTGCGGGAATTCCGGTAAGGATCGGATTTGATTCAAGCGCAGGAAGTTTCCTTTTTACGAAAAAAATACCCTTTACATGGCTCCTTCACGATGTTGAAAGGAATATGAGTCTTCTCCTGCCGTTTTCCGGAAATCTATCCTCTGATTTTCCGGAATTGAAACTCCCGAACGCGCGAGAATTCGGTTTTGGCGGAAATATTCATATAGGAATCAGCCCCGGTTCAGTCTGGGATACAAAAAGATGGCTGCCTCAAAGATACGCCGAACTGATAAAGAAACTGAACGGGAGATTCAAAACAAAAGTCCTGATAATCGGCGGCAAAAATGAAACGGCATGGAACTCCGATATTGAAAAAGAGGCCGGGCCGGATTCATGCATAAACATCACAGGCAAGACAAACATACCGGAGTTAATGGCAGTAATAAAAAAATTGAAACTTTTCATCACAAACGACTCCGGTCCCATGCACATAGCAACCGCCTTAAACGTGCCGACCATAGCCATATTCGGACCCACGACAAAAGAACTGGGATTCTTCCCATACGGCGACATCCACAAGGTAATAGAAACGCCGCTCAAATGCAGGCCATGCGCTTTACATGGCTCCCGCAGATGCCCTAAACGGCATTTCCTGTGTATGCGGCTGATTACTACGGATATGGTCTTTAATGCGGCCGTTGAAATGCTGAAAGGCTTAGCAGTCTGTTAGATAAAATTTAAAGAAGTTCTATAATATATATCTATGGAATCGTTGATAATAATTTTTTCCGGGCTTCTGGGTCTGGGCTTAAGCGCGAGGTGGACATGGTGGAAACAGAAGACGGCAGGCCTGCCGGTTCTGGTATATCATAAAATCGGCCATCCGCCTAAAAATTCAAAACTCAAGAGTCTGTGGGTCTCTCCTGAAAATTTCCGAAAACAAATGACTTTTCTTCTGCGGCAGGGTTACCAGACCTTGGTCTTTTCGGAGCTTTTAAAAGCCGCTAAAAGCGAATCTGATTTGCCCTCAAAATCAGCGATTGTAACCTTTGACGACGGCTACCAGAACAATTATGAACATGCTTATAAAATATTAAAGGATTTGAACGCAAAAGGCAACATATTCCTTGCTTATAACACAATAGGCAAGATAAACTTATGGCATAATCCTGAAACAGAGCCGTGGATAAACATGCTCACATGGGAGCAGATTTTTGAAATGAAAGAAAGCAAATTCATGGAATTCGGCTCGCATACCATGAATCATCCGGATTTAACCAGAATACCCCCTGAACAGGTCAAATGGGAATTGATAGAGTCCAAAAAACAGCTTGAAGCGAAATTAGGCTGTGAAATCGCGGCTTTTGCGTATCCTTACGGCGCCGGCGCATATACGCCTCTCATACGGAACATGGTTTTTAATGCAGGCTATGTTTTTGATTTCAGTTTTAAACAGGGAAAGACCCCATGGCCCTGGAAGCCGGAAAAACGCCCCATTGACAGATTATTCATAAGGGGAGATGAAAACAATCTGGACATGCATCTTCATTTGACAAGAGGCATGTCAAGATTGGTTTAGAGGGCTGGAGGATTAGAGGATTGGAGGAGTGAAATAATATGTCAAAAAAAGAAATAGGCAGGTTGATAAGCGAACTCGCCATGACCAATGTCCTGTTGTGGCATGAGGAAGACAAAGCGCGGTTGCCGGATAATCTGACCGTTGCCCGCGCCAAAAGGCAGATAGACAGATTAAACCAGCTTCGCAACGACTTGATAGAAAAGATTGACGAAAAAGTATCGGAGGCGTTAAATCATGGCGGAAACGCTCGGAAGTCTCACGGATAAAATCAGCATATTGACGCTGAAAATATATCACATGGCCGAACAAACGCGGCGCAAAGACGTGGATAAAACCCACGTTGAAGAATCTCTCCGGAAAATAAAGATATTGCAAATGCAAAAGAGCGACCTGGAAGCGGAAATAGATGAATTGCTGGAAAAATACGGCGCAGGTCTGGCAAAACTCAAAATATACAGGCAGTTCAAGATGTACAATGACCCTAAATACAGAATACAGTAAATAAAATTAGCGATTAAGAGGTTAAGTGATTGAGTAATTAAGTAAAAGAAGAACATGGAAAATAAGTAATGTGTTGAAAATTTAATTGCTTTCCAAACTTAATCTCTTAATTTCTCAATAACTTAATTACTTTTTAATTATGAAAATACTGATTATAGTTTTTAAAGGCATCGGAGACGTGCTGCTGACCACCCCCCTAGTGCGTGCCATCAAAAAAAACCGCGTAGACGTTGAAATCTACTTTTTTACCAAAAAGCGCTGTGAAAAAGCGCTCAAATACAATCCATATCTTTCGGGAATCCTGATAAGAGGCGAAACCGCTTTCTGGGAAATAAGACGCAGAAAATTTGACCTGGTGATAGACTACATGCTCTCCTCCGTATCCGGCTTATACGCGCGTTTCTCAGGAGCGCAAAAGAGACTCGCTTTCTGGAGGCCTCACGGTTTTCTCTTTTACAATCTTATGCCGAGATTCAAGAAAAAGGGTTATACTATCTACGACCGGCTCCAGCTGCTGGATCCCCTGGGGATAAATTACGACGGGATATCCATTGACCTTAAATACGGCAGCGAGAACGCCGCTAAAGTTTCCTCTTTCTTTGAAAAAAACGGACTTGATCCCGGAAAAGATTTTATCGTTACGTTTCACTTGACTTCTTCGACGCCGGAACGGAGGTGGTCAGGGCCTAAATTTGCGGAACTGGCCGATCTGCTCTCCGCCGAACACCGGGCTAAAGTCATATTCCTGCGGGGGCCGGGAGAATTTTCCTACGTGGAGAATGTCATGGCTCTTTGCCGTAAAAATCACATAATCACTCCCGATTTTGACATCCTTGATCTGGCCGCTCTTATGCATAATTCCGGATTGCATGTCGGAGGGACTTCAGGGCCCATGCACATTGCAGTAAGCCAGAATACTCCCACGTTTACTATTTACAACCACATAGAATCTCCCCAATCATGGGGACCCCCGGATAAAATTCATCAATACATACAGGGCGATTTGAATAAACTCTCGGCAATTCATGTATTTGAAGAATTGGAAAAACACGTTACCAATGTCTCTTGAAAAACTCAGAAACGAACTTAAGGAATGCAAATACGGAAGACTTCTTCTTCAGTTTCTCTCTTTTTTGTATCTGCTCGCTCTCAAATGCAGATATTTTCTCTATGACAATGAATTTTTAAAACCAGCCTCTTCTGGGGTTCCGGTAATCTGTTTCGGAAATATCTCAACCGGCGGAACAGGAAAAACATCTATGGCAATTCTGACAGCCATAGAACTGAAAAAATCCGGCCATAACCCTGCGGTCCTCATCAGGGGATATAAAAGAACCCGAAGTTCCGCGTCTCCCGTCGCGCTGTGCGGGCCGGGCCCGTTCAGCATCAGGGACACCGGCGATGAAGCCATGATGCTGTACAATCTCCTCAATCCGCATTCCATACCGGTAATAGTCGGACCGGACAGAATCAAAACAGGAAAACTTGCCCTGAATCTCTTTAAAAGCGACGTGCTTCTGCTTGACGACGGATTTCAGAATTTTTCCATAAAAAAAGACCTAAAAATAATTCTCATAAACGCCGGCATGCCGTTTGAAAATGAAAAACTCCTCCCCATGGGAAACCTGAGGGAGCCGAAATACAGGCTGAAAACGGCCGACATCATAATATTGACGCATGTAGAAAGAACCAGCCAAAAGAATCTGGATACCCTTAAACAGGAAATCGTGAAATTCAACCGGAACAGCCGCACTGCGGCGGAACAACGAGCCTCTGGCGGAACAGCCGCACTGCGGCCACAGGTGTCGGAGGCTATGCCGACGACCTCATCAAGTGTCGGGCGCTATGCCACCCGACCCACAGGTGTCGGAGGCTATGCCGACGACCAAAACGCGCCGATTCTTGAAACCGTATATTCGCCTGAATGCTTCATAGACGCGTTTACCATGAAAGGCATGCACCCGGCGGAATTCAAAAAGGAAGCCGCAGTCATTTCCGGCATAGGAGACCCAGGGTCTTTTGAAGAAAACCTCAAATCCCTAAAAATCAGCCTCAGGCAGGCCTGGCGTTATCCTGACCATCACTTCTTCACCGTAGAAGAAATGACGGCGATAGAAACCGCAAGACATTATCTGCCGCTGATAACCACGCACAAAGATTTTGTCAGATTCCCGGAAAATTGGCGCGAGATTTTTAAAACCGAAGTTTACATATTTTCAGCGAAGATTCAATTCCTGTTAGATGGCTACAGAATTCTGATGAATGCAATAACAGAGCAAATAGCGAACAACAAGAAATAAGAGACCGCAGTGCATATAGACAGCGAATAAAAATGCTTGTTTATTCGAGGAAATCGGATAATAAAACAAAAAAACCGGCTGTTTTTTTAGACAGGGACGGCACAATCAACCTTGACAGGAAAGGCCGTTATCTTACAAAAACAAGCGGCATCAGAATCTACAAAACCGCGCCGGACGCTCTCATAAAACTGCAGGAATCCGGTTTCCAGCTCATAATACTTACCAATCAATCGGCCGTGGCAAGAAAATTGATGACGTTGAAAAAAGCAATACTGGTTAATCTTAAAATACTGGATTATCTGGAAAAAAAAGGCGTGAAAATAGACGGTATTTATATGTGTCCGCACGGACCGCGGGACGGATGCCGGTGCAGAAAGCCCGAACCGGGCCTGGTCAAAGAGGCGCTTAAAAACCATAATCTTGACATAAAGAGTTCTTATCTGGTAGGAGATAAGACGACTGATATGATACTGGCGCGGAAATTCAACTTAAAATCAATACTCTTGTTAACCGGGCACGGCTCTCATGAAATTAAAGCCGCAAAGAATCTTGCGGCTCACGTTGCAGACACGCTGCTGCAGGCGGCAAGATGGATAATAAAACAGCAGTAATCAGTAACCAGTAATTAGAAATTAAATGAAATTAGAAATCATAAATCAGAAATCGGTAATCAGTTTTATTTTCTCATTTTTAATTTCTTCTTCCGTTTATGCCGAAAATTTAAATTCTGCGTTTTCCTGTCCTTTATCCTCTTTTCCGGAAATTACTGGGGAAATTAATTTTTCCACAAAACCGTGGCACAAAGAAAAGCTTGATTATGAAATATACTGGGGTTTCATAAATGTCGGCCAGTCTTATCTCTATTCCGACAGGATTGTTTTGGCAGGCACAAGACCCGCTTATCATTTTATTTCAGAGGCCCGTTCTTCTTCGTTTATAGACAATTTCTATCAAGTCAGGGATTTAAACGAGGCATGGATGGACTCGGAAACCCTGTATTCATACGGGTATTATAAAAACATAAAAGAAGGAAAGTATATTTATGCGGAATGGGTTTTATATGACATATCCTCTTCTTCTTTCACGGCGCAAAGAAAAAACAAAGACGGCGAGATAACCGAAAGCTCCGGTCTTATCCCCGGACCCGTCAACGACGTGCTTACAAGCCTCTATGCAGTAAGGACAAAGAACCTTGACGAAGGCTCCGAGTTTTCCATGCCGGTAAACACGAAAAAGAACTGGACTCTTATCGTCAAGGTCCACAAAAGGGAAAAGATAAAAACACCGGCAGGCAAAGTCAGATGCGTTCTGATAGAACCGCGGATTCTTGAGGAAGGGATTTTTATCTCCAAGAAAAATGCCAAGTTGTACGTCTGGCTGACTGACGACGAGGCAAAAATCCCGGTGATGATCAAAGCCGAAATATTCATCGGCTCTGTAACGGCAAAACTGGCAAAACGAAGTTTTCAATAATATATAATAATCTCTATGAATAAAATAAATATCATGCGGCTGGCGGAAATAACGGAGAAATTTTCCAGTACCGCTATAGCGGTACTGGGCGACCTTATGCTGGATAGATATATCAGAGGCTCTGTCAAAAGAATTTCTCCGGAAGCGCCGGTTCCTGTGGTAAAAGTGAAAGAGGAAACGCTCTCGCCGGGCGGCTGCGGGAACGTGGCCCGCAATCTTCTGTCTCTGGACGCCAAGGCCTCGGTCATATCCCTGACAGGCGTAAACGAGACCTCCAAACGGCTCCTCGGTTTACTGGTTGAAACAGGAACGGATGTTTCAGGAATAATATCAACCCCTGAAATAACCGCCATTGAAAAAACCAGAATCATAGCGGAACACCAGCAGATTGTGAGATTCGACAGAGAGCCCGACATTAATGCGGGCAGTAAATTTGAACTGAAACTCATAAATAATCTCAAACAGAAACTTTCCATGGGCTGCCGGGCATTGATTTTATCCGATTACGGCAAGGGGACTCTCACTCCTGCCGTCATAGATTCTGCGATAAGACTCTGCGTTAAAATGAAAATCCCGGTCTGCGTGGATCCGAAACCCGAGCATTTTAAAAAATACAAACACGCGACATGTATGACCCCGAACGCGGCTGAAGCGCATCAGGGGATGGGCATGATTGAAAAAACAGGAGACGAGGATATTGAAAAAACCGGCCGCAGGATACTTGCGGCTCTCAAATGCAGATCCCTGCTTATTACCCGCGGGGAACACGGCATGACTCTTCTTGATAAATCATGTCCATGCGCAAAAATCACCCACATCCCCACCAACGCAAAGGAAGTGTTTGACGTTACCGGCGCGGGAGACACGGTCATATCTGTCTTCACGCTTTCTTTAGCTTCAGGCGCTTCAATCCTTGAATCTGCAGTACTTTCAAATTTAGCGGCCGGCATTGTTGTTGGCAAACTCGGAACCGCCTCGGTTACCAGGACCGAACTGCTTGAAGCCATAAAATCATGCAAAGCAACTGTTTAATCGTAATCCCTGCCAGGTACGCTTCGGAAAGGTTCCCGGGAAAAGTCCTTCATAAATTGAACGGGAAACCCGTTCTGCAATGGTGTTACGAATCCGCTCTCCGCGCCGGACTGGGGCGGGTAATAATAGCGACCGAACATGAAAAAGTCCTGCATTTTGCAAAAACAATAGGCGCCGAGACCTGCCTGACAAGCCCAAAATGCAAATCAGGCACGGACAGGGTTTTTGAAACCGCGCTCAGAAACAAAAGAGAATTCATAATCAACTACCAGGCTGACGAACCTTTTATGGAGCCCGGTACGCTCATCAAAGCGTTTGAACTGCTGAAAAAAAATCCGCAATTTCACATAACTACAGCGTGCAGCCCTATCTATGATAAAAAAGACCTCATTAATCCCAATACGGTAAAAGTGGCTCTGGGAAAAAACTCCAGGGCCGTTTATTTCTCCAGAATCCCGATTCCCTTTCATCATCCCTTATCGGCTGTTTCCATGAAAATTCCCTGGTATAAACACTGCGGATTTTACGTTTACAGGTACGACGCTCTTAAGAAATTCGTTTCTTTGCCTGAAAGCGTTCTTGAATCTCTTGAAAGACTTGAACAGCTGCGCGCTCTTGAAGCGGGACTCTGCATCGGGGCTGTAAAAGTCCCAAGACTCGGCCCGGCAATAGACGTCAGGCAGGATATTAAGAAAGCGGAGCAATATTTAATAAAATATATACAACAGTGATTAAGAGATTAAGTGATTTAGCGATTAAGTTCCTTAAATCGCTGTTACTTAATCACTTAATAATTATTTACTTAATCACTATTCATTGCTGTTTATTATGCCCAAATATATTTTTATCACCGGCGGCGTCGTAAGCTCCCTCGGAAAGGGAATCTGCGCCGCATCCATAGGAAGGCTTCTCAAGGCGCACGGCCTCTCCGTCACAATCATAAAATGCGACCCCTACATAAATGTGGACGCAGGCACCATGGCTCCTTTCCAGCACGGCGAGGTCTTTGTCACTGATGACGGAGCGGAAACCGACCTTGACCTCGGATATTACGAACGATTTCTGGAAATCAGCACCACCAGGGACAATAATGTCACCGCGGGGAAAATTTATCAGAGCGTAATATCCAAAGAACGACAGGGCGAATATCTCGGTCAGACGGTGCAGGTAATCCCTCATGTAACCGACGAAATAAAACGGAGGTTTTTAGAGACGGGAAAAGATTTTGACATAGTGATAATAGAGATAGGCGGCACCGTGGGCGACATAGAAAGCCTGCCTTTTCTTGAAGCCGCCAGACAAATGAAGCCGGATAAAACCCGCAGCGACGTGATTTACATTCACGTAACCCTGGTTCCTTATCTTTCTTCCAGCGACGAGCTCAAAACAAAACCGACCCAGCATTCGGTTCATAAACTCAGGGAAATAGGCATAGACCCGGACATAATAATCTGCAGAACGGAAAAACCCCTGAGCAGGGAGATGAAAAACAAGATAGCTCTTTTTTGCAGCGTGCCGCAGGAAGCCGTGATTGAATCCCCGGACACGTTTTCAATATACAACGTGCCGAATATTCTCAAAAGACAGGGAATTGACGAACAAATCATGATGCTCCTGCGTCTGAGAAGCAAGAGATGGGATTTTGAGGAGTGGATAAATTACGTTGAAAAACTCAAGAACTGCATGAAAACCGAACCGGTCAAAATAGCCATTGCCGGAAAATACACCAAACTGAAGGACTCTTACAAGTCTCTGGTGGAAGCGATAAACCATGGAGCCGTTGCGAATAACACGCACGCTGAAATAAATTTTCTGGACGTGGAAGACGGCGGATTCAAGGAGACTCTTTCAACGATGCACGGCATAATAGTGCCGGGAGGGTTCGGCGAAAGAGGCATTGAAGGAAAAATAGAAACCGTAAAATTTGCCAGGGAAAACCGCGTTCCTTTTCTCGGGATATGTCTTGGAATGCAGTGCGCGGCGATAGAATTTGCCAGGAACGTTGCCGGGCTCAAAAACGCTCATTCCGTGGAATTCAAGCCCAATACTCCTCATCCCGTGGTGGACATAATGCCGGAACAGAAAAAAATAAAACACAAGGGCGGGACCATGAGGCTGGGCTCCTATCCGTGCCGCATAAAACCCAATTCCCTGGCGAAAGACATTTACTCCTTAGGTCTTATATCCGAAAGGCACAGGCATAGATATGAATTCAATCCCAAATACGCGAAAGCCTGCTCCAAACGCGGCCTTGTCGTCAGCGGAATATATAAAGAAAAAAACCTGCCTGAAATAATAGAACTTAAAAGCCGGCAGTGGTTCATGGGAGTCCAGTTTCATCCTGAATTCAAATCAACGCCGCTTAATCCGCATCCTCTTTTCAGGGAATTTATTTCCGCAAGCCTTAAATATAAAAACGGGACATTATGACCCCAAAAAAAGTAAAAGCCGGCGGCATCACGTTTTCCAACGACTCCAGACTCGTCTACATAGCTGGCCCGTGCGTGATTGAATCCGAAAAGGGATTTACGGCCATTGCCTCAAAACTTAAGACCGTTTTTTCAAGGCTTAAAACCCCCTTTGCGCTGAAGGCTTCTTTTGACAAAGCCAACAGGACTTCCCACAAATCCTTCAGGGGAATAGGGATGAAAAAAAGCCTGGACATCGCTGCGCAGATTAAAAGAAAACTCGCAATCCCCGTTCTTATTGACGTGCATGAAACATGGCAGGCGCCGATGGTTTCCAAATGCGCGGATATCATCCAGATACCTGCTTTTCTCTCAAGACAGACTGACCTTCTGGCAGCAGCCGCGGATACGGGCAAAACAGTAAACATAAAAAAGGGCCAGTTCATGTCGCCATGGGAAATTCAAAATGCGGTGAAGAAGATAGAATCCAGAGGCAACCGGTCAATACTCCTGACTGAAAGAGGCACGTGTTTCGGGTACAACAATCTTGTCGTTGACATGCGCTCCATAGAAATAATGAAAGAGACCGGATATCCCGTAATTTTTGACTGCACCCACTCTGTTCAAAGACCGGCGGGACTCGGCAATATTACCGGAGGAGACGTAAAATTTGCCCTTCCTCTTGCCAAAGCCGCCTGCATCCTGAAAATAGCCGGCATTTTCTTTGAAACCCATCCGGATCCCTCAAAAGCATTGTCAGACGGCCCCAATTCCCTGAAACTCAGTCTTGTATGCGACGCAGTCAATATGCTAAATCATATAGATACGCTGGCAAAGGACAGTGGCAAGTGGTTAGTGGCGAGTGACAAGTGATGGAAAAGAACTAACCACTATACACTGACCACTAATCACTGATTTTATGAAATGTCCTAATTGCGGATACGAAAACAGAGCCAACTTTAAATTCTGCAAAAAATGCGGAAACGACCTGACCCTTCCGCCCGCGTGGTTCCCGACCTGGAAATGGCATTTAAAAACCCTTTCCTGGATATATTTAATTCTGATTGCGGTTTTCTTCATTGCGAGCTATTTCCTGCGCAAGCTCCCCCCCCCGTATCACATCAGGAAAATCCCGGATGAAATGACGCCCTGGCTCCACCCGCATAAAGTTCCTCCGCCATGAAAAACAAAAGGGATAATTCAAAACATTTGTTAATCAGATGCGGCAAAGAAGTCATCAACAGGGAGATGGCGGCGCTCGCAAGCCTGTCAAAAGGTCTGAACAGGAATTTCGCCAATGCCGTAAAAATGATTCTGGACTCTACAGGCAGAGTCGTGGTGGTAGGCATCGGAAAATCCGGAATCATAGGCAGAAAGATAGCGGCAACCCTTTCTTCAACCGGAACTCCGAGCATTTATCTCCATCCCGTTGAATGCCTTCATGGAGACATGGGGATGGTCGGCCGTAAAGACGTGGCGCTGGCTCTTTCCTACTCCGGAGAAACGCATGAAACCGCCCTGCTCCTTCAGTATTTCAAATCCAGAGGACACAGGATAATTTCAATCACGAACAACCTCAATTCAAAATTAGCGAAACATTCGGACATAACCCTCAATCTCAATGTCCGCAAGGAAGCATGTCCTTTCAATATCGTGCCCACTTCTTCAACCGCCGCGATGCTCTCTCTGGGAGACGCCATTGCGATTACCCTGATGAAAATAAAAAATTTTGACAAAGCCGAATTAGCCCGGCTTCATCCGGGCGGCTCCCTTGGAAAACTGCTTAACACGAAAGTGAAAGACCTGATGCACAAGGGCAAAGAAAATCCGGTGATAAAAAATTCCTGCCTGATTAAAGACGCGCTGTATGTGATGACAAAGACCAGACTCGGCGCCGCTTCGGTGACAGACGGCAGAGGCAGGCTGATAGGCTTCTTTACCGACGGAGACCTGCGCAGGTATCTGCAAAAGGGCGAAACCAGCCTCAACAAGAAAATAACTTCCGTAATGACCCGGAACCCGATAACGGTCCATCCCGATACCATGGCCGCAGAAGCGGCCAGAATAATGTCCAGGATGAAAATAGACAATATCCCTGTAATTGACCCTGAAACAAAAAAACCGGTCGGCATAATAGACGAAAGAGACCTGCTTAATGAAGGGCTTCTCTAAATTTTCACTTGTGACTTGTAACTTGTGTCTTGTAACTTGTTTTCTTCTTTTATTGGTTTCATGTTCCGGCAGTTCGCAGAGCTCACGGAACAAGGAGTCGCAGGAACCGGTGAATTTAATAAAAGACCTTGAATTGTTTAAATCAAAAGACAATAAGGACCAATGGAGCCTTGTTTCCGCAGGAGCGAACTTAAACGAAAAAGACGGCAAAATCAGGCTTGCGCATCCTAAACTGAAACTTTACGCGGCAGGGGCAATAACTTCCGAAATGAGCTCCGATTCCGGATTTTTGAATCTTTCAACCAAAGACGCTGAACTGAGCGGAAACGTGTCAATCGTGTCCAGAACCGAAAATATGCGGCTCGGCACAAAGACAATCCTGTTTAAGTCAGCTGAAAATAAAATCTGGACCGACGAAGAAATAACCATTTACAAGGGAGAAACCGTGACAAAAGGAAGGGGATTCATGGCCAACCCCGACCTTACGCAGATTGAGATACAAAATCAGGAAACAAAAATATCCGCCACAAAATAGCAACATTATGGCAAAGCAAGTTCTGCAGCTACTACCTCTTCAACCCCGCGGGTTGAAGTTCCAACCCGCGGGGTTGGGGCGGCGGGTATTCTGTTTACTACTTCCTTATCTTTATGGCAGAGCTTCGCTCTGCAGCTACATTTTATGTTTTCTGTTTCCTTTATATGCCCAAACATCCGATGATTTTTTAATGGGCTCGGTGGTAAGAAGCAGAAACTGGAAAATAGACAGGATAAACCGTCTTGAAATATTTGACGGCGACGTTTCTTTCAAAAACCCTTACTACAATCTCAAAGCGGATTTTGCAGTTTACGACAAGGCAAAAAAAGAATGGAATTTCCAGAAAAATATTTACTGCCTGCGTTTTTTTGACGACGGTTCAACCATGGAAATAAAACAGGCCGACAGCGGAAACTATTTTGAAGAATCAAAGAAGGCAGTTCTCCTGCCGCAGGAACAAAGGCTTCTTCTTCTTTCTTACGCTTCAAAGGACGGCCGGAACAACGAGCCTCCGGCTCATCCCCCACAGTTTCTTGCAGAAACAAAGCATGGGGGCAGGCAAGTGTCGGGCGCTATGTCGCCCGACCGGAACATCGCCACCGCCGCCCCAGGCGCCGAAGGCTATGCCGACGGCCAGACGCTGCGCACAAAATGCGGGAAAATAGAAGCGGACGGGATTAAATCCGAAATAAATTTCATGGGAAATTTCTCTCTTGAAAACGACAGGATAATAGCCGCATCCGAAAATGCCTTTTACCAGAACGCCGATTCCTCATTTCTTCTCTACGGCTCAACTCCGTCAGTGACCGGAATAAAAGAAGGTTATGATTTTACCATCATCGCAGAACAAATAAAATTTTTCAGAAATACGGGAAACTTAAGCGTATCCGGCAACGTGCGCGGCTGGATTCATTCGGTTAAACCATGAAACTCCATTCTGAATCATTGATAAAAAATTACGGCAGGAAGAGAGTAGTGGACGGGATTTCCCTTGAAATCGCATCCGGCGAAATCTGCGGTCTTTTAGGCCCCAACGGAGCCGGAAAAACGACCACATTCCACATGCTGATGGGTTTCATCTCCCCGGATTCAGGCAGGGTTTTCCTTGACGGACAGGATATTTCAAAAACACAGATGTATAAGCGCGCGAGAATGGGCATAGGTTATCTCGCGCAGGAGCCGACTGTTTTTACCGGTTTAACCGTGGAAGAAAACCTTATAGCCATACTTGAAAGAATCCTGAAAGACAGGAACGCCATTCAGGAAAAGACCAGAAGTCTTCTTGAGGAATTCGGGCTGTGGAACCTGCGCGAACAAAAGGCATGGACCCTTTCAGGCGGAGAAAAGAGAAGGCTTGAAGCGGCCAGGGTAATGATAAACGAACCCAGAATAATACTTCTTGACGAACCTTTCGCAGGCATAGACCCCATAACAGTAAGCGATCTCAAAAAAATAATAAGAATGCTGAAAGACAAAGCCATAGGAATCCTGATAACGGACCACAATGTGAGAGAAACCCTCTCGGTCACGGACCGTTCTTATCTCATATACCAGGGAAGGATATTGATTGAAGGCGCTGCTGACAAGCTGCTCAACGACGAAAAAGCCAGAGAGCTCTATTTAGGCTGGGATTTTGAAATGTAGAAAATAAGGATTAAGTAGTAAGCAGTAAGAATTAAGTGACTTAATTCTGAAAGCGAAGCTAAGTAAAAGTTTCAATATATGCGCGTAATTTGCGTTTCCGGGCTTTTTTGACTGCTTTAAAGTAAACTCCATCGGCTTGCCGGGGATTTCCGAGCAGATACAAAATCTGGGCGATTGAAATTTCAGCAAGTATTTCCCCCCTGATTTCAGACTTGTTTTTGAAAAGATTCAACGCTTTTATGAAATGCTTTAATGCCTCTCTGAGTTTTCCCTGTTTTTTTAATATCTCTCCGGTTCCCCATTCAACAAAGCCCAGATCAGCCCGGTCGCGTATCAGGGAATACAAACGATGAGCTTTTGCGTAGCGTTTTAACGCTTCCTGCAGGAGTCCTTTCTGTCTCAAAGCATTGGCAAGCCCGCATTCAGAATAAGCTTTGCCGAAGATGTCCTGGGTCTTTGAAAATATGTCTCTGGCTTTTCTGTAATAATATTCCGATTTATCAATAAATCCCGCTATCCGCATAACTCCCGCAAGGCCGAACATGGAATAACCCGAGGAAATTTTATCTCCTGTCTTAAGCCCGTGTTTTATGGAAGTTTTAAAAGCAGCGATTGACTCCTTGTGCCTGCCCTCAAGTCTGTAAACCCCTCCAAGAGCCCATAAAACAAAAGATAAGGCAGATAAATCTTTTTCTTTTGAATATATTTTTAAAAGAGTTTTTAATTCTTTTTCTGCTTTTTTAAAATCTCCTTTTAATCTGTATGCAAGCGCAAGTTCAAGTCTTGCATCTGAAACTATGAGCCTTGATTCAAGCGATTCAGAAAACGCTTTTTCTGCAAAAAACAGGGCTTTCCGGGAATTTCCGAGCGCCCTGTGACAAGCCGCAAGACGCAGCAGAGTTTGAATTGAACGCTCTGGGCTGACCCCTGTACTCTGTCCCCTGACCGCTGAATAATGCTTTATTGCCGTGTCAAAAAATCCAAGTCCCCTGTAACACTCGGCAAGCAGGAAATAATACTCTGATTCAGCAAGTATTAACTCCTCACCCTCCCCTCTCCCCTTGTGGGAGAGGCGGCACGCCTTCAGAATTAATAAGGCTTTTTTAAAATTTCCTTTATCAATTAAAGCTTCTATTTTTTGTCCTGAATTTTTTTCTTGCATAAAACTTCTATGGGGCACCCGACGCATAGAGGATTCTTTTTCTTACAAAAATCTTTTCCTAATTTCACAAGAAGGGCATGGTATTCCTGATACATGAGCGTATCTTTCGGCAGATTTTCTTCAAAGCATTTCTGCGCCTCATGATAGTTCTTAAATACCCCGTTCCGCCTAAGGCGGACCACCCCTTTTGTCAAAGGGGAATTAAATATCCCTATTCTTGCAAAAATTCTCAAAGTATAAGCGTCTATCACGAATTTCGGTTTTTCAGCCGCATAGAGAACGATTGAATCAGCGGTCTCGGGACCTATGCCGTACATGGCAAACAGTTCATCCCTCAATTCCTCCGGATTGCTGTTTTTAAACCATTCAGAAATGCCTTCAGGATGTTTTTTTAAAAGGTATTCTGAAAACCGCTTTATTTTGACGGCTTTTTGCCTGAAAAAACCCGATGACTTTATTAAAGAAGAAAGCCTAATCAAAGGCGCTGAATAGAGTTTCCGCGGCTCCATCATCCTGTTTCTGTTAAGGGATTCAATGGCTTTTTCAACATTTTTCCACGAAGTGTTCTGGGTGAGTATGGCGCCGACGCAGATTTCAAATCTTTCAGATTCTGAAAGCCCTGATTTTCTCCCAGGATGACCTTGAGAGGCTGGGCGGTTATTCCGCCCTGACTTTGCAGACTTGTTCCTCATTCTGCGGAATCCCGCTGAAAGCGGTGACTGGAACCCTAGGGAAGGGTGCGACAAAGGCCACCAGCCCTGGGGTCCGAAACCGGCTATCAGAATAGAGTAGACTGATTTCAGGAACCCTGCCGGAGAGTATTTTTTATCTCTGCCAGAAGGTCGTCCAGATTGTAAGGTTTTTTTATGAAATTCTTTGCGCCGCATAATTTGGATTTTTCAACGCTTTCAGGGGTGTCCAGAGTGGAAATGATGAGAACCGGCACGTGCCGCGTGGAATTGTCTTTTTTAATCATATCTAATATTTCGTATCCGCTTATTTTAGGCAAAAGCAAATCCAGAAGCACAATATCCGGTTTCTCCCTTTTTGCGATTCTTATGCCGTCTATCCCGTCGTGTGTCACAAAAACCGTATATCCTTCCTGTTCCAGAACCTCTTTAAGAACGCCCGTAATGCTCCTGCTGTCTTCAACAATGAGTATTTTCTTTTTTATTTCAGCCATATTGTTCCCTGTTTGCTCATTTCTCTTTTCCTTTCCGCTTATCCTTTATCCTTCCCACTTATCCTTCACCCCTTCTCTGCCTTGCGTTTTGTAATACTGAGCTTTGCAGAAATATTCAGGCTCGGATATTTTTAATCCCCAGTATATAAAAATCGCAAAAAAAGCCGGCAGAAGGTAATAAAAAAATCTGTAGATGAGGCTTGCGGCAAGGGCTTTTTCCCAGCTTATTCCCATCTGGAAAAAAACGGCCGTCATGGCAGCTTCCATGGCTCCGAGCCCTCCGGGAAGGACCGGAATCACGGTCATGGCCATGCCGAAAGAAAAACCTATGATAAGTTTGCTGGTTCCCATGTTGATTCCGACCGCCATGAACGCAAAATACAGGATTAAAAGCGTGGATATCCAGTCCATGCATACGTAGCCTATGACCTTTGGAAGCTCGTATTTTCTTGAGTGTATCGTGTGAATGCCCCTGTTCAGCTGGTGTTCAAACTGGTTGAAGGTTTCCCTGGGTATTTCCTTTTTTGAAAAGAAATAAATGATATGGTTTACTCCGTGATATAATTTCTTGCTCCATTTTGAACGCATCTCATGGCGGAAGAACAGCAAAACAAGAAAAAAAGCGAATCCGAGAAGAAAGATAATTCCCAGCAGACTCTCAAAAAATCTCAAACCGAATTCATGGGTTTTCAACAGCTGGAGAATCATTCCCTGAAGAATCAGGATGGAGAGGACCAGGTAAATGAAAACGCTGATTACCACGGATGTGGTGACGCATATTCCGTAAGGTATGCGCCGTTTGCTCAAAAGGTGCGCCCTGAGAGCGAATCCGCTTATCCCGCCTGAGGAAAAAAAATAATTAGCGGCCGTTGATACGAGAGCTATGCCGCCGGTTTCCCAGAAGGGAAGTCTGTAATGCAGAAGTTTAAGAACCTCCCACAGGGTAAGGCCCATGAAGGAATAACTGGAAACCGCAAATACCATGCAAAATCCGAGAAAAAACAGGTCCGCGTTTTTAAGAACGTCCAGTAACGCGTGCGCTCTGGGATATATGAGCCATATAAGTATGGCGACAGATAAAGCCGCAGGCAGGACCACAAAAAGTTTTGATTTCATTTTAAAAATTCCATTGATAAATATTGTAATATTATATTATAGCGTTACACAATAAAGTAATAGAAAAGTTTTTGCCAAATTGATTTTTTCTTAATCTTAACCTTAATCTCAATCTGCTTTTCCATATGTCCATATATACTTCTGACTTTCTGGTAATAGGGAGCGGGCTTTCAGGCCTGTTTACGGCGCATAAACTGGCCTCTATCGGAACCGTAAACATAGTTACCAAGAGAGACATCGGCTCCTCAAACACCGAGCTTGCCCAGGGCGGTATAGCTTCGGTAATAGATCCGTCTGACTCTTTTGAGAATCATATAGAAGACACCATCAACACGGGAAGCGGACTTTCCGATCCGGACATAGTCCGGATAACGGTGCAGGAAGGACATGAAAGGATAAAAGAACTTATTGAACTTGGAGTAAATTTCACCAGAAATGGAAATTCTTTTGATTTGGGTCTTGAAGGCGGACATTCAAAAAGACGCATCATGCACGCCGGGGATTTCACGGGCCGGGAGATTGAATCCGCTCTTATCAAAGCCTGCGGGAGCAATCCGAAAATAAAAATTTTTGAGCGCCATATTGCCGTTGACCTGATTTGCGGCTTTCATCCGTCTCAGACAAGACCGGAAAACAACGCTTGTTCCGGCTGTTATGTTCTTGATGAAAAAACAGGCGAAATTCACAGTTTCATGGCGGGCAAAACCGTACTTGCCTCCGGAGGGGCCGGAAAAGTTTACCTTTACACTTCAAACCCGGATACTGCGACCGGCGACGGCATGGCAATGGCGTACAGGGCCGGTTTGAGGCTTGTAAACATGGAATTCGTCCAGTTCCATCCCACATGTCTTTACCATCACAAAGCAAAGTCTTTTCTCATATCAGAGGCGCTGAGAGGCGAAGGAGCTGTTCTGCGGCTTGCGGACGGAACCCCTTTCATGCGCAAATACTCGGTAGAGAAAGAACTTGCGCCAAGAGACATTGTGGCCCGGGCAATTGACTTTGAACTTAAAAAGACCGGAGATGAGTGCGTTTATCTGGACATAACCCGTTTAAATCCCGGCTTTATAAGAAAAAGATTCCCGAATATCCATCAGAAATGCTCTTCTATGGGAATAGACATAACCATAGATCCGATCCCGGTAGTGCCGGCCGCTCATTTTTTCTGCGGAGGCGTGGAAGCAGATGAATGGTCCCGGACAGCCATGAACGGGCTTTATGCAGTTGGAGAAGCAGCTCATACCGGGCTTCACGGCGCCAACCGTTTAGCCTCCAACTCCCTGCTGGAATGCTGCGTATTCAGCCACAGGGCTTATCTTGCAATCAAACAAGATACATCAGCGATAAAAGAACATAAAAAAACCGAGATATGGAACACGGGCAATGCAAAATCCGGCGACGAAGCGGTTATAATCAGCCACAACTGGGATGAAATACGCGCTCTCATGTGGAATTACGTGGGAATAGTACGGAGCGACAAGCGGCTTGAACGCGCTGAGAGAAGAATGAAAATCATATCCGAAGAAATATTAAAGTATTACTGGGATTTTTACCTTACGAGGGACATACTGGAATTAAGAAACATCGCTTGCCTGGCCGAACAGATAATAAAATCCGCTCAGTCCAGAAAGGAATCCAGGGCGCTGCATTTCAACATAAATTACCCTGACTCTTCGCCTGAATACGCGAAGAACACTGTCGTGGACAGATACTCATAAAGCAGGTCACAAGTCACAGGTCGCATGTCACAAGTAACGGAAACTGAAGAGAAAGAACTTGTGACTTGAAACTTGCAACTTGTGACTGGTTCTATGGATACTATTAAAATCGCCGGGGCGAGACAGCATAATCTCAAAAACATAAACCTTGAAATCCCGAAAAACAAACTGGTTGTGATAACGGGCTTGTCCGGTTCGGGAAAATCCAGCCTCGCCTTTGACACTATTTACGCGGAAGGCCAGAGAAGATACGTGGAAAGCCTTTCGGCTTACGCCAGGCAGTTTCTTGAACAGATGGATAAGCCGGATGTGGATTATATTGAGGGCCTGTCTCCCTCCATAGCCATACAACAGCACGCTCCTTCCAGAAACCCCCGCTCCACCGTCGGGACGGTTACCGAAATTTACGACTACCTGCGTCTTCTCTTTGCCAGAATAGGCATGCCCGCCTGCCCTGAATGCCGGCTTCCGGTCAAATCATGGTCGGTTCAGCAGATTGTCTCAGACATGATTTCCAGACACAAGAACAAAAAAATAAAAATATTCTCCCCCCTGGTAAGCGGAAGAACCGGAACTTATGAAGAATTGTTCACCCGGCTCAAAAAAAGCGGGTTTGTAAAAGTCCGGGTGGACGGGAAACTGCATGGAATGGATTCTGTCCCGGCTTTAAAACGCTACGTCAAGCACGACATAGACCTCTTCGTGGACGAGTTAACGGCATCAGAGACCCAGAAAGAACGGCTGACGGATTCTGTTGAACTGGCGTTAGGCAAATCAGACGGCCGGCTTTTGCTTGAAATCCAGGAAAAGGCCGCTCGCAGCGCTCGCGGCACCAATTGCGGACAATGCCGCCCTGTTCCGGCCGCCCGCAGGCTGGCATACAGCGAAAAAACCGCGTGTCCGGGCTGCGGCAGGGGCTTTCCAGAACTTGAGCCGAGACTGTTTTCGTTTAATTCTCCTTACGGCGCGTGCGCAGAGTGCGGCGGGCTCGGAATCAAAATGGAAATAGACGAGGAACTTGTGGTTCCGGACCCGTCAACGACCATCTCAGAAGGCGCAATTAAAGCATGGGCAGACCCCATTACCACGAGAACCCACAGATGGAAAAATTCATGGTCAGGATATTATGCGGGCATGATTAAAAACGTATGCGCCGGGCATTCAATTTCCATAGAGTCTCCATGGAAAGACATCCCCAAAGAAAAAAGAGACTTCCTGCTTTACGGAGATCCGGCGAGCGGATTTGAGGGTGTTATAAAAAACATGGAAAGAAGATACAGGGAAACCGAATCCTCATACGTAAAAGAAGAAATTTACAGGCGTTTTATCAGGGAAAGGACCTGTCCGGCCTGCCGGGGAAAAAGACTTAAAAAGGAGGGATTGAGCGTTTTTGTATGCGGGAAAAACATCGTAGAAATCTCCTCAATGCCGATATCCGGCATAATGGAATTCGCAGCCGGGATGGACATTGACGAGAAGGAAAGGCAAATAGCGAAACTGATTCTTAAAGAAATAAATTCAAGGCTGAAATTTCTGGTTGACGTAGGTTTGTCGTACATTGCCCTGGACAGAAAATCAGAAACGCTTTCAGGAGGAGAGGCGCAGAGAATACATCTTGCCACGCAGATAGGTTCCGGATTGACCGGCGTTTTATACGTTCTGGACGAGCCCACGATGGGGCTTCATCAGAAAGACAATGCAAGACTCATAAATACTTTAAAGGCGCTCAGGGATATTGGAAATACCCTGATAGTCGTTGAGCATGACGAAGCGGTCATCAGGAACTCTGATTATATCATAGACCTGGGGCCCGGAGCCGGATTGAACGGCGGAGAAGTGGTTGCGCAGGGTCCGCTTGACGCAATAATCAAAAACGAGCGTTCTCTGACCGGAAAATTTTTAAAAAGTCCAAATCCTCGGTTTAAACCCGGCTCAAAAGCCTCCCCAAAAAAATTCATTGAATTTAAAAAAGCGTCCCAGTTTAATCTGAAAAACCTTGACGTTAAAATACCCATAGGACTTTTCACCGCTCTTTGCGGCGTTTCAGGTTCGGGAAAATCCACTCTTCTTTACGAAATCATTTACAAAGGCCTTGCCCGGAAACTGCATAACTCAAAAGAGCAGCCCGGCAGATTCCGCTCCGTGACAGGAACGGATTACATAGACAAGGTGATAATAGCGGACCAATCGCCCATAGGAAGAACTCCGAGGTCAAATCCCGCCACTTATACCGGCGTATTTACTCACATACGGCAGCTCTTTTCAATGCTGCCCGAGTCAAAACGCAGGGGCTACAAACCGGGAAGATTTTCTTTCAACGTCAAAGGAGGCAGGTGCGAATCCTGCCAGGGAGACGGCAACATAAAAATACAGATGCAGTTCCTGCCGGACGTCTATGTCACGTGCGAAGCGTGCCGCGGCAGGCGGTTTAACGAAGACACTCTTGAAATAAAATTCAAAGGCAAAAACATAGCGGAAATTCTTGACATGTCCGCGGCGGAAGCCGCCGGACTTTTCAGGGACATGCCTCACATATTAAAAATCCTCAAGACCATGCTGGAAGTGGGGCTTGACTACATAAAACTCGGACAGAGCGGAACCACCCTTTCAGGCGGAGAAGCGCAGAGACTTAAATTAGCGGACCAGCTTGCAAAAAAAAGCGCGGGCAGGACATTATACCTGCTTGACGAGCCCACGACCGGCCTGCATTTCGCGGACGTGGAAAAACTTCTTAAAGTTCTTCACACATTAGTTGACAGGGGAAATACGGTAGTCGTAATTGAACACAATCTGGATGTAATAGGCTCCTCCGACTGGATTATTGAACTCGGGCCCGAAGGAGGCGATAAGGGCGGGTATCTGACTTTTTCAGGGCATGCTCCGGACATAATGAAATCGTCTCAAACCAGCACGGGACCGTTTTTGTCATTTGCTTTTGAAGGGGATAAATTCAAAACTCGCTGAAGAGAAACCGCTTGAAAATTTGTCCGTCTCTTTTGCCCCGTAGGTTCTGAGCCATTTGCGCCATTCATCTTCAAAATGCCTCGGATTTTTGTACCTGTAGGCTTCCCACAGGGATTTTTCAAGAGTCTCCCCTTTCCTGTTCATAACGCAGAAATTTTTAAACTGGATTCTCTTTGTTCGGCCGTATAGAAAGCCGGCAATGCCGAATGCGTGAAGGTACCAGTCCCCGATTTTCTGGACTGATTCGTTTCTCATGTTCCGCAAATCAACTCTGGAAAAAACCTCAAAATTTTCAAATCTTTCCTCAGGAGCGTATTTGAGAGCCGCGCTCCACGGGCCTTTGCCGCGGGAATAGGAAGCGTCCTCCATGAGCACTGCCAGACCCTCGTTAAGCCATTGGGGAGGAAATTTAAGACTTTCGGCATAGAAACTTTCAAAGTAAAGGTGAGTCAATTCATGGGTTATGACGGCTCTGAGTTTCACCAGATCGCCGGAATCATAGACCACAACCGCCTTTTTATCAAAAAAAGCAAGACCCTTTGACCAGGCAGGAGGATTGAATTCGCCGTTCAGGTAGGAATTCTTGTTCCGGTGAATGTATATTCTGGTTTTTTCAGTCACCATCCACGGCGCAAACATGGAAAGGTTCATGCGCAGCTGGCCATATATTCTCTCAAGTTCAATGGCAATGGAATGGGGGGTCCAGTCGGATTCGTGATAAATCTCAAAATGAGGGGTTTTCTTGACCTGCCAGGTTCCAGCTTGCAGCGAAAAATTCAAAAAAGCAAGAAAAATGCAAACTGCGCCTAAAAATTGCGGCATAAGAAAAGTATATCATACTAAAGAGTTTGAGGTCACAGGTCACAAGTTACAGGTTTTCACTTGTGACTTGAAACTTGCAACTTGTCACTGGTTTTATTGGATTCCTGACTCTTATGGATTGTGTTCTACGGTTATTTCATTTGCCGGAGGAGGAGTTAATCTGACGCTGACAGTATATTGATTGTCAAACAGTTCTGATGCGGCAGAGGGCGCAACCTGATAGTTCCAGTAAGACACCCTGTTCATCAAATAGCCTTCAGCGCGGGCCCTGGCGCCGACGTTCTGGTACGCCTTTCCTGCAAGGAAATATCTCAATAATGCCCATTTCAAAATCATGACTCCTATAATGGCGACAAGTATGCATGTAACAGTTGTCTGCAATAAAATCGCCCCTTTCCTTGATTTCATCTTCATAATATCTGATTACTATTGACAATTTAGCCTGGTGCACGACAGGTTGACCCGCACTTTTGAAACAAGAGTCGTCACTACTGGTCGGGCAGTAGCCCGATATCCGCCGGTTGGCTGCCAGTTAACGCCTAATCTTATTTCAACCAGGTCAGGCTCGGTCACTACCAGGCCGATATCAGGGTCAAACATGCCGGAACGCCTTGTGAACTGGACTGAAAGAGTAGGCAGAGTCCAGTCATTCGCCAGTTCCATCCTTACGGGAGTGGATGCTCCGCAGGAAGGATACGGATTTCCAAATGCTCCGCCCTGGGGACAACCTCCGCCGCCCCCGATTGGATTGCTGCGATGGTAATAGAATCTGGTGCCGCTTATGCAAAAATAATGCCAGTAGACCGGGGAGTTGGAGTCTATGGGATAGCATCCTGTCACTGAATCCACATTTTCGGCAAAAGCCAATCTATCGCTGTTTGTGTTGATTGCGGGGCTGTCTACCCTTGTGGCTCCTGCAAGGGCGTTCTGAATGGCCTTCATTGAAACCAAAAGCGTGTTGTGCATCTGGTTTTGCCTGTAATTCTGGAACATATGTTTGCTGGCAGTGGAATAAATCGCGACCAGGGAGGGAATCAACACAAATGAAAAAATCGCAGTGGCTATGATAAGTTCCACAAGAGTAAATGCTCGTTGATGTTTCATAATTCCTTCGCTGTCCCCTGACCGCTATCCCCTGTCCTCTATCTAATCTGAATATCTCAAATCAAAACGCACTCTTTTGCAGGCTAAATTATCAGCGATTCCAAACGGACTGCAGGAGCCTTCGTTTGTAACAGTATAAGTAAATCTGCACGAGGGACTCCCTCCTTGGGGGCATAAGACCACATCGCTGCTTATCCATGAAGTTATGTCGTGAACGCCGGCTGTCAAACCCCATGATAGGGAATCCCCTGGCAGCCGCCACCCCTGTCCGGGAGTCGTTGTGAAAAAAGTACCGCCTGTTTCAACAGTCACGTAACTTTTAAGACTCTCCTGCGCCCTTTTAAAGACCATGGCTGCTCTCTGTTTTTTCTCAGCCCTTTTCTGCGAAACAGAAGAGGATAAAATCACTGAAAATATAGCCATGGAAGTTGAGGCCGCAACGAGCACGGCCACCACCAATTCAACCAGGAAGACTCCTTTGCGTTTTTTATTCATTTTTAAAACGTAGGGCATGCGGGAGTGTCTGTCCCGAATTCCCTGCATCGCCCGTCATTTGTAAATCTGTATCCCCATGTATTGTACGGCGAACTTGCGCCCGACTTTCTCCTGGTGCAGGATACGTACCCTCCGGAACAGCACCCCCCTCCTGAGCCGTTCGGGTCGCATACATAATACTCGTACGCTATGTTATTGGAACCCCAGTCCTCGTTTGCCAGATAATTGCACCATACAAGATTGCATGCCCTGTTGTTGGTCGGAGTACAGGCGCCCGTGTCGCATGGACCCAGGGAGCCTATCAACCGGCCCCTTATATATTCAGAAGTTGACGGGTGGTCCAGGAGGTACATCCTGTTGGCGTTTCCCACAAGGCCCGCTATAGCGAGAGAATTTGTGGCCTTTGAACTTTCAATGACTTTATTATATTGCGGAATCGCAATGCTGGCAAGAATTCCGAGTATTACGACGACGACTACCAATTCTACCAAAGTGAATCCTTTTTTCATAATTCACCCCTCTCTTAACAACAGTGGTTAGTGATTAGTGAATAGTGATTAGTTTTTTTACTCACCACTAACAACTTGCCACTCGCTATTGTAGTTAACTGCTCGCCACTAATCACTTGTATCCTGTATCTATTTTATTTACATTGCTCCGCCGATCTGGGACAGCTGGAATATCGGCATGAATATTGACATCACTATGACCCCCACTATTCCGCCTATCCCGACCACGAGTATCGGGTCTATCATTGACGAAAAGCGCCTTATGAACTGGTCTATCTGCTCCTGATAAAATTTTGAAAGCGTTTCTATGATGTCGGGCAGTTTGCCGGATTCTTCCCCCATCCACATCATTTCAGTGACCATGCCCGGAAAAATCAGGGTCTTTCTGAACGACTCCGATATGGAGCGTCCGCTCGCTATGTCGTTTTTGGCCTTTTTCAAAGCGTTCTGGAAAATAAGGTTCTTTTTAAAAGCCCCTTCCAGCACTGATACCGCGTTCAATATGCTCACGCCGCTTCTTATGAGAGTGGCCATGGTCGTCAAAAGTCTCTCTATAAGTATGTTCTGGATGAATTTTCCGAAAAAAGGAATGCCGAAGATAAAATGATTCCAGACTAATCTGCCCGGAGTGGTAGCTATGTAGGCCCTGAGCGCAAGTATGGAACCGATGAATACGACAAGAAGCATGACAAAATAATCAGCCACCAGGTTTGAAATAGAAACTATAATCTGGGTAAGTATCGGAAGCTTCAGGTTGAAGTCTTTGAATATCTGCGCAAAAACCGGGACTATGTATATTATAAAATACATCAGAACCCCCACGGACATGACCGCAAGAACCGAGGGGTAGGCCAGGGCGGTAATGATTTTGGCTTTTATGTTCTCCTGCGCCTCCATGTAAGAGGTGACCTGCCTCAGAACTGTAGGAAGCTGTCCGGACACTTCTCCGGCCTGAACCAGGGAAATCCATATTTCATTGAAAACCTTCGGATGTTTTTCAAGGGCTTTGTTCAAAGCGCCCCCGGCCGTCACTTCTTTCGTCACCATAGAGAGCACGCTCCCCAGGTTTTTGTTTTCAGAGTGTTCGGAAAGAAGAGAGAGAGCCCTGACAAGCGGAACGCCGCCTCCGAGAAGCGTTGACAACTGCTCTCCGAGAAAAACAAGCTCCCTGCCGGAAATCCTCCCTCTTTTGAATCTCTGCAGGCTTAACAGGCCTTTTGTCTGCGCTGTTTCGGACTGTATGGAGAGAATGAATAATCCTTTGTTTTGAAGAGCCGCAACAGCCCTGTCCTCGTCTTCCGCATCCAGATTGCCCGTGGTAACGGTCCCCTGCGCATCTTGAATAGTATAAATGAATCTCGGCATAACAACTCCAGTCAACAGAGTGATTAAGCGTGGAACAGGGGCGGATTCATCCGACCCGCATATTTTTCGGGCTCAATGAATTGAGCCCCTACATTTTTGCCTGACATAACGGTGTTCAGTGAGGATTTACGATTAAGCAAGCAGTGATTAAGTTAAGAAGTAAAAACCTAATCACTTAATTTCTCAATAACTCTATATAATAAGTTTAATAGAAATATGTCAGAAAATCAAGGGGGCGTCTTAACGTTCTTTGATGGTGATTGACAGCATGTCGTCTGCGGAAGTAACTCCTGCAAGAACTTTTCTCCAGCCGCTCGCCCTCAAATCCCACGCTCCGCTTTGCAATACGACTTCCCTGAGTTTTATCACGTCGCAGTCTTTGTAAATTATCTTCTTCATCTCTTCGGTTATGAAATAAACCTCGTAAATCGCCTTTCTCCCCTTGTATCCAGCTCCTGAGCATTTAGGACAGCCCCTTGCCTTGTAAAACATTATCTTTGAAAGGTCCGGCATGGGATTCATGCGGGATTCTTTGACGAACTGGTCCAATTCATCCTGAGACGGCCTGTAAGGCGTTTTACAGTCCGGACACAGGACCCTGACTAATCTCTGCGCAGCCACAAGCAGAAGAGTGCTTGCAAGAAGATACGGCTCTATATCCATGTCAATGAGCCTTGGAATGGCCTCAAGAGCGCTGTTCGTATGCAGGGTTGAGAGAACCAGATGGCCCGTCATAGCCGCTTTCAGGCAGGATTCCGCTGTCTCATTGTCCCTGACCTCGCCCACAAGTATAACGTCCGGGTCCATGCGCAGGAAGGAGCGCAAACCTGCCGAGAAAGTAAGGCCTATCTGGGCTTTCATCTGAACCTGGCTTATTCCTTCAAGCTTTATTTCCACCGGGTCCTCAAGAGTCATGAAATTCATTTCCGGCGTCTTTATGGTGTTTAATACCGCGTTCAGCGTAGTGGTTTTTCCGCTTCCGGTCGGTCCCGTAAGAAAAATCAGGCCGTGCGGAGCCTCGGCGGCTTTCAGAAAATCTTCTTTTTGTCTCGGTTCAAATCCCAATTTGTCAACGTTCAATTCAACCGCTCCTTTGTCAAGCAAACGCAGAACCACCTTTTCGCCGAATACCGTGGGGCATATCGCGACGCGGACTTCAATGGTTCTGTTCTGATATTTTATGCTGAAGCTTCCGTCCTGAGGAAGACGCCGCTCGGCTACGTCAAGTTTGGAGAGGATCTTGTATCTGGATATGAGCGTATCAACTATCGCTCCGACCGGAGAGCTTCTTTCGTGAAGTACGCCGTCTATCCTGAACCTGAGAGAAACCTTTTCGTCAAATTTTTCCAGGTGTATGTCGCTCGCTCTTTCGGTTATGGCCTGCTTCAATATGGCGTTCACGAGCCGTATTGACTGGGCTCCCTTTGACTCGCCCATTATTACTTTATCCAAATCAAGCTTTCCGTCAGCCGTGATTACGTCCAGGTCAGCCTCGTCCTTTTTCTCGTCGCCTTTCTCCATTACTTTGTCTATCAAATCGCCCTGGCCCGAATAAAACGCGTCTATCACTCTCAGAATCTGGGCTTTGGTTGAAATGAACGGCTGGATGTCCATTCCGCTTACAAGTTTTATGTTGTCAAGCAAAAGCATGTTTGTCGGGTCGGAAACCGCAACGGCCAGAATATTTCCGTCTACGAAAAGCGGAACGGCAAAATTCTCCCTGGCGAATTTTTCAGGCAGCATTTTTTCAAGGTTCTGGCCTTTTTCAGGATTTAAAATCTGGTTTTCCCTGGAAGCGTACGGAATGCCTAATTGTTTTGAAAGCGCGGTATCAACCTGTTCTTCGCTCGCATAATGCAGTTTCAGGAGCGCCTCTCCGAAAAGCCCCCCCTGCTGCTGCTGAAATTTTAGAGCTTTATTGACCTGTTCCTCATTAATAACCCCCATCTGCATTAAAATTTCGCCTAATTTCTTTCTCGCCATAAATACACAGCAGATTGAGATTAAGGTTAAGAGTTTGTAGCGGCGGCATTACTATGCCGCAAAAAATGGCAAATAGTAATTCGCCTGCTACATTTTGTTTGTAGTTCTCAACCTTAATCTGCTGTTCTTAACCTCAATCTGAACCTTAACCTGCTTTATTTAGTCTACCAAAATTGTGGGCGTTATGAAAATAACCAGGTCCGTGTTCGTTCTCTTTGCGGTCACGCTCGTGAAAAGCCAGCCTATTATCGGAATGTAGCCCAGCAGAGGAACTTTTTTAACGGCCTTGCTTTCAGTGGACGAAAGCATGCCTCCTATCACGACTGTCTGTCCGTTTTTGACACGCACCATGGTTGAAGCGCCTCTTGACACAGGGTCCATTATCGTCTGCCCCTGACTGCTTATAGCCGAAGCAATAATGTCGGAATATGAAGGAATGACCATCAGGGTAACGTATCCTTCTTTGTTGACCTGGGGAGTAACCCGGAGTTTAAGCCCGATTCTTTTTCTCTCAATAGAAGACGAGGACGTGCCCGCGCTCCCGCCTGCCGAAGCTACTACGCTGCCGGTTCCGATTGCGGCATCTCTTGTAATTTGTATCAGAGAAGTTTTATTATTCATTGCAACCACTTTGGGTTTGCCTAAGTACCTGCCTTCTCCCTTTGAAATCAATGCCCTGAATATTGCCTGGAGCTGGGCCAGGCTGAAAATGCCGTAATACAGACCTCTCTCGCCGGATATTTTTGTGGAAAAAATCGGATCTAATTCTCCTCCGGCTTGGTCTTCACTGGGACCCTGAATAAATTTATCAGCCGCTGGATAAAAATACTTCCATGCGTTGCCGCTTAAAAACCCTGGTCTCACGCCATAATCTGTAAGACGGGCGGGGCCTGCAAAATAAGCCATCTCGCCTCTTGAGCCTCCCCATTCTATTCCGAGTTCATTGAGCCTGTCAGTATTGATTTCAACTATCTGGGCCTCTATCAGTATTTGCGGAGCTTTTTTGTCAAGCTCCGCTATGATCTGTTCAATTTGCGGAAAGACCTCGGGAATGTCGGTAACTATTACGCTGTTGGTCCTTGTATCCAGGGCTAATTTCCCGTATTTTCGCGACTGGACGCTCCTTATTACCCTGAGCAGAGCTATGCCTTTCTCATCATCAGGTTCCGCCTGCCGAGACTCGACTCCCGGAGGCAGATCTATAACTCCTCCTGTAGCCCCTCCCCCCTGCGGACCCATTGAACTGCCCGTATCCCCGGCAACTATATCCGCTTGTTCTTCTTTAACCGAGGATATCTGAATCAGCGGGATGTAATTCAAAGTATAAATTTTGGTAATCAGATTGGGCTGGTCCGCTGATCTCTTCATCACCACATAGGTGTTGCTTTTGCCGATTCTCTGGTAGGTCAGCCCTTTGATTCTGAGAAGAAGTTCAAGCGCTTCTCTTACTGTTGTCTTTCGCAGGAATACGGTTATTGTTTTTGCTTCTATGCCTTCTGTCAGAATGAAATTTACTTTTGACTGGGCAGAGACTATGTCCAGAAAAGTGGAAAGAGGAGCTCCCTTGAGTCTGATAGGGCCTATTTTTCTGTCCAGCGGAGAAACTGTTTCTGCCTCTTCGTAAAGTGGGGCTTCTTTTTGCTGTCCCCCTATCTGCACCGACTGTATCGGAGTGCCCGGAGGCTGGGCTTTGGGAATTTCCGGAGCGGCGGGCTCGGCTGCCTGGCCCGGCTCGTCCAGTATGGGGCCGCCTTCGTCAACAGGTCCCTGAAGTTCGTCCTGAAATTGTTTATCGGCCTGCGCAAAAACAACCGGAGCAACGGCCTGCTGGAACATAAATATTGAAACAATCAGAATTCTTAATTTTTTCATATTGCCTCCTACTCGCCTTTTCGCCTATTCGCCTTTTCACCTTTTCGCCTATTCGCCTATTATAGTTTATTGCAAAAACAATTTAAAAGATTTTCCCTTGTAATCAAGAACCACATAGTTTGCGCCTATCTTAATTATTTTGGCGCCTCCCACAGCGCCGCCTAACCGGTACATTTCCCCGTTGATAATCACATCGCTGCCCACGATTCCCTGAAGACTCAACCTGCTTACAGGACTCTCCTGTTTTTTCTTCCTCATCTGCATGAGTCTTCTTTGGCGTTCCAGCTCTATCTTTCTTTCTTCTTCCTCTTTCAATTTCGCATAATCATGGGGCGAAAGAGTAGGGTCCCTCTCGGTTTTGGGAAAAAAATATGAACCAAGATTTTGGCTGTCCTGCCCGGATTTTGCAGCCGAAGATGTTTCGGCAGAATACGCAGCTTGTCCGCCAGAGTCTGCTTCTGACTTGTGACCTGCGACTTGTGACTTGTGACTCGTATCGGACGGCGCAGCCGTTGACTGTGTTTGCAAATAACCTGTCGCAGCAGTTGTTGAAACCGCGCCTGATATTTTCTGTTTTATTTCAGTCGGTCGCAAACCACTGGGTTTGCCGGGATTCTGCGTAACCGGCTGTGCCGTGTCCGCTGACGCGAATTTATCTGTTGCTACGGCGGGCCCGCCGCCGTACAGTGGGGCGGCGGTCGTCTGCTGTTCGTTCTTTGAAAATACGCTGCCAACAGGCATCTGGCCGGCCGCAGAATCAATCATCCTCTCCGACCTGCCTTTTGACCACCAATTATAAAATAAAAATGCGGGGACAGCCAGAACGGCGGCCAAAATCGCCCATCCTATAATGCTTGTCAGGTTTTTCGTCATATCGCTTCGCGCAATTCCGCTAACTATGGATTAGCCGGCATGCCGGAGTCTGCCGGACCCGGAACCCCGGCGGCGGAACCGGCCTGAGCCGCGTATTTCATGAATATGGTGGAAACAGTAAGACTGACTTTTACGGCTCCTATTAAATTCTCGTCTTTCTTAAGATTAAACTCGGTAACTTTTATAAAAATCTTGGAATTTTCCATTTCACTGAGCCATTTGCCTAACTTGGAATAGGAAGTCGTCATGGTTGCTTCTCTTGAGACTATCAGCAGATTATCCATTTCGACTTCAGTCTGGCTGGAAAAAGTTTCAAAGACTATCCCGTGTTTGCGCGCCAGGGAAGTGAGAATGTAGCTCAGCCATTCGTCTTTGTCTTTTATTGAGGGAAGCCTTTTTTGATAATCCATGAACCTCGTCCTGACATTTTCGTAATCATTATAATGCGCCGCTATGGCTTCAAGATTGTAAACCTCGGATTTTTTTCTTGCGACCTTTGAAGATAGCGGAGAATAAAGCGCCAAATAAAGGATAAGAACGGCTGAAACCGCGAACATTAAAGGCTTTTTGAAGGGACCCGCGCCTTTTTCAAAATAAATAATGCGGATATTTTCAACCGCGTCTTTTAATATACCATTTATCTTATTAAACAAGGCTTCCATGATTTTCAACTACTTATCATCTTGTCACCTTATAATCTCTCTTTATTACTTCTTCTTCAGACTGCAGGTTATAGTAAACCCCGAACTTTTTTGAGCCTCCTGGTCAAGTTCGTCAAGAACTCCCTTGCCCATCAAATCATATTCAATGCTTCCCTTCTCCGCGAAAGTCCTGAATTCCCTGGACGTCTTGACGGCTTTTGTGAAATTTCCGATTTCAGCCAGTTTAACGTCCCCCTGGAGATATGTCTCGCCTGTCAGGCGAAGTTCCTTTGCGGCGCCGAAGTCTGAAGCGGAGAACGGATTGGCGTAAGACATTCCTATAAGCCAAAAATCAGACGGTATGGCATCCGCAATGGCCTGCAGTTTGGGCGCAAGAAATTCCACGTCGGACAGCAGTTTGTATATGGTCTGCACGTTGGACTGCATTTTTTCTATTTTACTTTTCAGAGCGTCCGGGCTCTGCCCCTGGAATTCGGATATATTCGGCACGGCCCTGGAAATCTTTGATATCCTGCTGTTGAGCATAATCAGTTTTGTCTGCGCCAGAAGAGTGAGGAAGAGAAGAAATCCGCTTACAAGAAATGCAAAACCCCACACGTAAGACTGAACCTGTTTTTCAAGAATTTTGCTCCTGGTAGCGCCTGAGATATCAAGAATTAAATTATCCCTTATCCGTCCCCTTGCAGCCGCTCCTATGGAGAAAAACTGGTATGGTTCATGAGTTTTTAAATTCAGAAGCTTGGCAGGGTCCCATGTGGAGACTTCCATCTGGGATTCCTGGGCCGCCAGTTGCTGCCAGACTTCCAGATTGTCTCCGCTGATGATAATCTGGTTGTATGAGCGTCCGCCCACGTACCTGTCTATAAACTGCACCGACCCTTTGATGTCAAGCCTTCTTCGCTCAGACATGGTTGACGAAGAGTCCTGTTCGGTTTCCCTGAACAACACCGGATATCCTTCGCTTGAAAAAAGCATGTAATTTGCATTTCCGTAAAAATGGATATATCCTTTGCCCGCGTGATTCTTTGCGTTCAGGAAACCGATAATCCTCTCAAAAGAACAGGCGTTTATTTCTATTGCGGATATTTCAAGATTCATTTCTTTGAAAAGATTTGTCAGGAATTCAACCGTTTTTCTCTGGGTCAGACCGAATAAAACGCCCAGCTTCCTGCCGGATTCCCCTCCTTTCTGCCCCGCTAAAGCGGGGGAAACAGGGTAAACTATGAAATCGTAAATGACTTCCTCAAAAGACACCGGAATGTATTTTTTTGATTCAAGCGGGATTGATTTGCTCCAGAAGCGCCTGTCAATGTGCGGCATTACAAAATATCTCAATATGCTGAACTGCGAAGAAAGCGTGATTATCGCTTTATTCGTGTTCCAGCCGATTTTCTTGACAGCCTGTTTCAGGGGCGTCACCCATGCCGCTTTTTCGTTAAAAAAGACGCTGTTTAAAGCAAGCGGTCTCAAAATTTTTTCTTTTACCTCAAACCCGGTAGGGACTCTGACGAGGTGTTCCACCTCTATTTTCAGGGAATCCGTCACTTTTACCTGCGAAAAGCAGATTTCTTTGGGGCCTATGTACACCCCGAGGAAATTTTCAGTCCCTTTCTGTTTTTTAAATATCTCCATACTCGTTACCGGTTACTGCCGTTTGCAGTTGCCGTTACTGGTTACTTGGTTACTGGCCACTGGTTACTGCCGTTTACTCTTTTCCCAGCATTTTAATTTCCACTATGCTTTTCGGAGTTTCCGAAATTCTGGTATGTATCTCAATCCTCTGTTTTGTTATGCCGTACTTGTTTGATAGAACTCCGGCCACGAAATTAGCCCTGTTCTGCGCCACCGTTTCCGAATTCGGCTCTCCCGAGTACGCGTATCCGGTCAACTTGACCTTTGCCATGGGATAGAGATTCATATTGTCGGCAACTTGCGAAAGTTTTCTCTCGCTGTTCGGAGTGATGCTGCTGGAACCGTCTCTGAAATATATTTTATAGATTACCTGGCCGCTGAACTCGGTCTGGTCCGCGTCTGAAACCGGAGCGGTTTCATCCTGCGTGGGCTCTGGTTTTGAGGAAACAGGAGCGGACGGCTTGGAAACCGGAGTTTTTTTCGCTGTTTTCAGCGCGCCGGATTTAGACGGCGCAAGTTTTACGGACTTTCTCGTCCCTTTTTCCGCAGGGGACGCTTCTTTTTCCGTTTTCCCCGAAAGAACCTTGCCGATTTCTTTCTTTTTCGGCGCGCCTGCCTTCTCTTTTGAAGACGTCTCTGTTTCCTGTCCGGACTGGGACTTCAGAAGAAGCATTTTTCTCATTGAAGATTCATTGCCTCTGACATCCGAAGCGGTAATGGAAAACAGGTACTTCCCGTTTTCATAAGCCGCCCCGAAAAAATCTTTTCTTCCGTTCCAGAAGCTCTGGTGATACTGATGCCCGTTGCCGTTGATTTCCTGAATGAGAAGCAGGGTATTATCCGGCTGGAGATTAAAAATCTGGAATCTCCAGGTCGGAGGCTCTTTATCCGGCGATTCAAAAACCGAAAATTCAATGATTGCTCCTTCATTGTTATAAACGGATATCGCCGTAGGAAATACTCCCAGAGACACTTTAGGCCCTTTTGCGCGGGTATCCTCGGTTTGAGTAAGCCTCAATTCCTTTTTATAGTCAAAAAGCAGTATGATTCCGCCGACCACCGTCAATTCTTTGGGAAGTCTCAAGTCGGAACCCATGAGATGAACGTCTATTCTTGCATTAGAGATGCCTCTGCCCGTAAGATACGAACTGAGGGCTATGGCCCTCCTGATGTCCGCTATTTTTATGTCTCCTCCTACGGAACCTTCCGGAATTATCAGACAGCTTGCATTCCCGAGAGTGAAAATCAGTCCGCTCAGGCCGGAAAGCATTTTTCCGGCTCCGGTCCTGAAAACGGTCTCTTTTCCGGGCTCTATTGCGAAAATATAATCAGAATTAATGGAAACCGCGTTCGGCATATCCTCTCCGGTCGGCACGAAGATTTTTATCCCGTTGTATTTTTGCAGTTCCAGAAGAAGATTTCTCCGGATTTCTTTAATGCCGGCCGTAATTTTCTCCGCCGCCAGTTCTTTTTTGTCTCTGGTTTCCGGCTCATACTGCGGCTTTGCCGCCTCTTCATAGATATCGGCGCCGGATTTTCTTGTTTCCTGTTTGACTGCCTGAATAGGAACAGCATCAGCCGCGTCTTTTACCGGAATCAGACCCGTGTTCATTCTGAGCGTTATTTTATTGATATATTCGTTTGCAAGGGCTTTTTCAGCAGGACTGCCTTTTACCAGGATATCCATGAACCTGTTCATGGCGTCATTATCCTCCCCCTCATTATAAAGCTGTATGGCCTGCTCCATGGAACGGCTCAAGCGGGGTCCCCCGCGCGAACCGGTCTGGCTGCTGATGATATCCCCGTAAAAAAACATCAGTATAAACCATAAAAAAATGAACAGGGAACTTTTTTTCGCAAAAATTATTTTCATTTTATGGCTCCAAAATTAAAAAGTTATAGAGTTTTAGAGTTCAAGAGTTATAGAAGTTCTTAAGGTAATTTCTTAGAAATTTCCCAACTCTAAACTCTCAAACTTTATTTAACATTTTTAGATTTTCTTAAATATTACAACATTGTTACGCAAATATGTCCCTTACGCAGAGCTTCGCTCTGCTGGTACATTATGCCGCCGTTACTTCAACTGCAATTTTTTAAATTTTTGCTGTTTCCTGCCTTTGTCTTACTTATCATCTTATCATCTTATCACCTTCTGTTACTGTTGTTTTGCTCTTGAGTATTTTCAGATGTTCAGCCGCTCCCGCGTTGATAGGATCAGAGCCAAGAATAATTTTAAATTCCTTTTCCGCCTCTTTATAGTTTCCTTCTTTTTCAAGAATCACTGCCAGTCCGTATCTGGCCGTATTGTCATCCGGCCGTATTTCCAGCAATTTCAACAAACATTGCCTGGCAGCCGGCAGATTGCCGTCCCTGTAAAGAATCTTTGATTTCAGAAACAGAACGTTCGGATTGTCGGGGGAAGTTTTAAGCAGATTATCCGCAAGGTTAAGGTTCTGTTTTGAAAAGTCTCCTTTATTCACGCCTTCCTCAAGCCGTTTGAAATCCCTGACCCAGGCCAGATAACCGTCTCCGGAGGCGGCTTTCGCCGTAGCGGCCTGAAGATGCGCCAGAAGAGCCTGGTTGGAAGGATCTTTTTTAACGGCCTCGCCGTAAACCTTCGCGGCTGCCGAATGATTCCCGTCCAGAGAATAGAAATAAGCGAGAGCGCCGGTTATATTGGGGTCGTCAGGAAGTATTTTTGAGGCTTTTTCCAGCAATTCCGATCCCTCCCGGCTATGTTTTGCGGGATCCTTCAGAAAAATCTCGGTTATGGCGGCATAAGCCGAAGAATTCAGGGGATTTATCGCCAGAGAAACCCTGAGATTCTTGAGAGCGTTTTCAAAATCTTCAAGTTTTTTATTGACTATGGCTAAATTAAAAAATATCTCGTCGTAGCCGCAGTTTGACTTGAGGGCTTCAATATATCCCCAGCGGGCCTGCGTATAATCTCCGGTTCTTACGTAGGCGTTCGCGAGTTCATAATTGTTGTTGACTTCCCTTGAATGATATTGCCAGGCTCTGTGAAGCTCTCTGGCGGCCGAAGCAAACTCGTTTTTTCTCATGAATTTAAATCCCCTGAAATAATATATTTCTCTCATGAACTGGTTCCGCCAGTAGTATATTCCCGCGAGTGATAAAATAACGAGAGCGCAGGCAAGCGCAAGATTGAGTTTTTTCCGGGTCCACTGATAGAACTTCACGGCCGGCGACAGGCTATTTGCCGTCAAAACGGACGCAGAACCGATCATCCACCAGAACATGAAGCCCGGAACCGCAAAATGAAGAGAGACATTGAAAATATTGTCCGCAAACATGCCGGCGATTCCGGCGATGAACGGAACCGCCCAGAACTTTTTTTCAGGAGCGGCATTGGCACGATATCTGTAAAAAGCGGTCAAAAGAACCGCAAAAAACCATGCATAAACGCCCGTTCCCAGTATCCCTGTCTGCGCCCAGGTCTCAAGAATTTCGTTATGCGCGTTGTTTGCATGCGTTCTGAGAGGCCTCATTGCTTCGTATTCGGCGATAAGGGGCCCCTGGTAAAAAGGATAAAAAAGCTCAAAAACCCCCAACCCCTTGCCGAACATGGGATTTTCAAGACCCATCTGCCACGCTGAACTCCATATCAAAAGTCTCTGGTGCACAGAAGAATACACTTTGTTTTGTTTCACATCAAGAGAGAGAGAGGCTCGTTCATGGAGGTTGGATCTTCCTTCTGAAACTCTGTCAAAAACGCCGAAACTGAAGGGTTTAAGGTTTTGCGCCGGCCACAAAACGGCAAGCAAAAGCGCGAGGGAAGCGAAAAAAGTCAGGAAACGCCTGTTTTGGATAATGCCCGCCCGGTATTCCCTGAAAAAGAACAAAAAAAGGATTGAAAAGAAAGCTCCCAGCCATGAGGAGCGGGTAAGGCTTGCAAACAGCATGGCCTCGTAGGAGAGAAAAATAAAACCGTAAAAAAATTTTTGCGAAAAGGTTGCGGAAGAAATGACGCAAGCCGTCGTGTAGGGCAGGAGAATCACTATGTAGGAGGATATAAAATTCGGGTTTCCGAAAGTGGAGACCGACCTGTTCCCGTAAGGATTCAGAATTTTAGGCCATATCAGTTCTACGTGAGAATATTGCAGAATTCCGTATAACGCCGCCAGGGCGCCGGACGCCATGGCAAGATGCAGGAAATCCTCCTGTTTAAGAGATTTGACGCAGCGGCAAACGTATATTATTCCTGCAATCCACAGGAACCCGCCGTACGGGTCCCAGAATTTCGCCATGACGGGATTGGCGGATTGAGCGCCCAGTGACCTCAACTGAGGGAATAAAAGCCACAGTCCCCCCCACCCGAAAATAAGAATGAACCATTTTCCAGGAGAAGTTTCCAGAAAATTCCCCCTGAAAGAAATGCTCGTAGAAATCCAGAACGCCAGAAAGCAGTTTATCAGAAGAAACAGGCCGTTCCGGATTCCTTCGCTCAGCATGGCGGGTCTGAAAAAAGACCCGTGATTAAAATAGGAATATAAAAAACAGTTATCTGGAAATAATACGGATTTCTGGTTAAGTCGGTAAAAAACAGAATCGGAGAAACAAAAAATGCCAGAGTCAGGAAAAAAACCGCAAAAATTCTGCCTGTCTTGGACAAATTAACCATCTTTATTAGTCCGAATTCCTTCCAAAAAATAATCCCCGTTAAAGATTTTTTAACGGGGTCATCTGATTACTGCAAACTTTCCTTTTGCTTTGAGTTTTTGTCCAGATTTTTCCGTTTCTATTAAATAATAGTAAATTCCGCTGGGTATGTTCTCTGTCCACGCGTATTCATACGCGTAGCTTAATCCGTTGCCGTCGTCTATTGTCTGCGGCATTTGCGTTATTGTATGGTCTAACGCCAGTCTGCCTGATACTGTGTATATTTTAATATTTACTTTGTCAGCAATTCCTGTTTCTATGTGGAATGTGAGGTTTTCACTGCCTTTTGCAGGGTTCGGAAATACATAAACTTCGCCCATCTGGAATTCTTCTACCGGCATTTCAGGAGCCATTACTACATAAATTGAAAAATGGTTTGTCCATGCCTTTACAAGTTTCAGAATTTTGTCAACCGTGGTTTCCATCTCTTCCCATTGGTTTGTTGTCGGATTATACCAGCCAATTCTTATATCTTCTTCTTTTGCTCCGTCTAATTTTGCAGGGTCATAAGGCAAAGATATTTCTATTGGCTTGGTAAAAACTGTGCCATCTGGACCAAGCTTTTATGCCTTTTGCATGATGAATAGCTCCGCCTTCTATTTTCTTTATCAATTTCTTGACTTTGTTTTTATTTTTTTCGCCGTCCACTGACCACTCGCCACTCGCCACTATTATTAATTCGCCTTCTGCTCCGTATTTCTTGACTTTTGAATTGTTTGAATCAACTACAAATAGGTTTCCTTCTGAATCTATGGCCACGCCTGAAGGGTGATTCAGGTTTTCTGTTTCATTCAAACCTTTATTGAATACAAGGACTGTGTTTCCGTAAGGGTCAAATTTCTGGATTCTGGAATTATTGCTGTCTGCTACATAGACATAGGCCAAAGCATTTGTGAATATTCCGTCCGGTTTATTGAATTGATTTGCAACCCCGTAGGTTGGAACTTCAACCTGCGGGGTTGAAGAGGTAGCGGCGGGAAATTGTCTTATGAAATTTCCTGATGAATCATAAATTAATACTCTGTCATTGTTCCTGTCTGTAATGTAAACCTGGTTTAACTCATCCACTGCTATGGCGCCTTGTGGTTTATTGAAATCTATTTCTAGTCCTGTATTTATTGTAAGCAATAATTGGCCGTCAGGATTGAATTTTTTTATTTCATTGTTGTTTCTGTCAGCTACGAATAAATTTCCTGATTTATCTATTGCCAACCCGTGCGGTTTGTTTAATTGCGCATTAAGGGTGGTTATGTATGCGCCGGTTGAACTAAATTTCAAAACCCTGTCATTATTCCGGTCAGCTACCCATAGATTACCGGAGCTGTCAACCGCAACACCTGTCGGCTTGTTAAATTTATCTTCTTTTGTCTGCCCTTTTTCTTTCCCTTTACTTGTGTCTTGTGACTTGAAACTTGCAACTTCTAATATGTATGTTCCTGATGAATTAAATTTTTGTATTCTGTCATTGTTTGTGTCTGATACCCAGAAATCCTGATTTATTGGGTCTATGGCTATGTATGAAGGGCTGTTGAATTCGCCCGGGCCGTTTCCTTTCTGTCCTAAGTTTAATATCAGTTTCGGCCCAGATATTATGGCTTGTATGCTGGTTATGGTTTCGTTTCCGGCGCAGTCTTTTGCTCTTAGTCTTAAAGTATAAACGCCTTCTGAAAGTCCTGTTGTGTCCCATGTTCCTAAAACCTGCTCTAAGAGGCTTTTTTCAGGATTTGATGTTATTATTATCTGGTAAGATGAGGGTTCTGCACCCCAGCCGTATTCAAGCATGTATTGTGAAAAATGGTCAAATTCTTTTCCATCCGCATGGCTGCCGGTATCTGTTACTGTGCCTATTATTTTTATGTTTGTCCCGTATAGCAGTTTGCACAGTCCGGCATTGTTTATAGAGGTTGAAGGGCTGATTATAAATGCGTCAGGAGCTGTGTTATCAAGGACAACAGGTTTTACGAATGGGGTTTCATTGTTGCCCGCATTGTCTATGCTATAGCCTTTTATCTCTATATAGCCGTCTGGGATTGTCGCAGAAATATAATAAGGCAGGGTGTTGGGGGCAGGGTATCGGGTGTAGGTAAGAATTTTTGTGTTGTTTTCAAGAAAATAACTTGCGCCAACACCTGATGCTACGCCTTTGATAATCTGGTCTTCAGAAGATATTGTCATTGGCAGTTTGGAACTTATCACAAGTCCATCTGAACGAGATGCAGGTGTGCTCAAAAATACAATCTGGCTTACAGGCGAGGTTGCGTCAACATATATTGTCGTTGTTTTTGCAAGTTCTAAATTTAAGACATTGTCCCTGCTTCTGTAATCAATGCGCTGAATTCCTTCTATCAAGGTGAATGAACTGTTTGAATTTTCATAATTAAAAGGCAGGAACTGTTTTCCCAAATCCTGCGGGCTTGGCCCTAAAGGCTTTGTTCCGAAATAATTAAGTTCAATGGTTCTGTATTCTGAAAAGAAAAGGCCTGAGGATACTTCTTTTATAACAGGGTCATAGGCTGAAAGCTTGTAGCTGAACCACAATGGAGCATAGGGGTCGCCTGCGTTGTCCCCTGATTTGGGAATGTAGTAATTACCGTCCGTTCTCACGGTTCCGCTCGGAATAATAGAGGTTATGGGCGGGGTTGCGTCTACATAAATTTCAATGGTTTTTTCTAATTCCTGATTTCCTAATTTGTCAATGCTGTAATAAATGATTTTGTGTTTTCCTTCTGTTAAACTAATACTTGAAACATATTCATTGAAAATTCCTTCATCAATTTTAAAAATTGTTGAAGAAACGCCGACTGAAACGTCGTTTACAACCGGGTCTGTTGATATTAAAACTATTTTTGAATTTTCGTTTATGTATATTTTTCCTGACTCCTCAAACCGGACACCTTCCACCTGAAATTTCGTTTTCGGCGCTGTGTTGTCAACCGCTATTGTTGATGTTTTTATCTGCTCTATATTACCTATTATATCTTCTGCATTATAATCTAAATAATAAATTCCATCCTGAAAGGCTGAGATTGAGTTTAATGTCCATGTTGAAACGAATATTTCTCCCTGTTTCGGATATAGATTTTTAAAAATTATTTCTTTTTCTATCCCCTCACCTCTAACCTCTGTCCTCTGCTTCTTCACTCCTAATCCAATTCCGTCCCCTTCTGTCAGCAAATCGTCAATGCTCGTTAAAGTCCATGAGATTTTTGCCGTTACATATCTTATTCCTTCACTGGTTACTGTCAGTTCACTCCTCGGCGCCATTGTGTCATGTATTACCTCAAAACCACCACTAGTCATTGTGGAAATATTCCCAGCCCAATCTCTGGCTTCCACCAATAATTCCCATAAACCGTCGTCCAAATCCATAGGACTTAACAAAATGCCCGAAGACACAAAGAGATAATCCTGCCGTTCACCACGAGGGGCACCGTAGTCCGTTATCTGTCGCAAAATCGCTAAAATCTTAGGTATTGGATCCATATTGTCTTGGATATTAAACAGAACAGAAATACTTGATTGACCTACAACATATTTGTCATTTACTCGTGGTGAAGAAATGATTATTTCTGGTGGTGTTTTATCATAAACTACGCTTCTTTCTTCAGAAAAATTACTGGTTCTGTTAAAATAATCAATGGAACGCACTTTCCAATAATATTGGCCTTCTTCAGGTAATGAAAATATTGTTTCCGTAGGTGGAGGCAGAACAAAGTTGAAAGAAATTTCATGAAAAATCGGGCTCATGTGATTTGGATTATCTCGTATAAGAGTGGCTCTAAATTGTATAAAACTGTCATTCTCAGAAAAAATCAATGGACCCAGTAAATGAATTGGCTTGAATTGAATCCCATCAGTTGTAAATTCAAATATAATATATCCCTCATTTAATTTAAAATCAGCATTAAAATTTGAAAGTCTGTAAGCAGTATCAGGAATTTTCAAAAGGGGGCTTAGCCATGTTCCTATAATTGATCCTGTTGATTGGTTCATTATATATTCCGTTATAAGTTCAACGTTAGTATCTTTTACTCGTAGGTCAACAAGAATATTATTAGAATCAACTGCAGCAATATTTTTAGATTCATATTTCCTCACCCATTCCAAAACAGTATGACATTCCCACCAACACCTAAACCAATTACATTTTCTATAGCAGTATGTCTTAGGCTCTTGAAACATATAAGTGACAGTAAATTGTATATCCTTAAGTGTCGGACTGATTTCTTCAAGATTTGAACGTTTTAGTTTACTTCTAAATCGTATTGAGCCACCTGGGGGAGGTTGTATCGCGCCTAGTTCTGAAACGGGTCTATAATTAGTCCCGTCATAACTAAACTCATGAATTATTTCACCATCGTTTAGTTCATGAACCGATATAAAACCACCTATACCCACAACTGTCCATGGCAATGTTATTGCTGGCGTGGTTAGTGTGCCTTCCAGCGTCCCCTCAAAGTGGTCCGGGAGGCGTTCGGTTATAAGACGCAGGCCTCCATCATACATTTCAAGGCCTTGGACTGAAATTCCAGGGTCATTAAATAGCACTGAGACCGTTATTTGAGATGACACAGAATGCGTAAAAGTTGAGGTACTGGAATCTGGACTCGTTTCTATTATGAGTTCACATTCTGACAAAGAATAGAAATAAGTTGTGGGGTAATTCCACCGGAAAGTTACAGAAGATTTGTTAGTGATGAAATTGTCCAGTGGATATGTCAAGGTCGGCGGTGTAAGATCGCCAATAATAATTTCTATATCTTTTTCAGACCTATTACCCAAATTATCAACGGCAATTATATTTATTTTGTGCGGTCCTAGATCTAATTCCTGACTGAATGTTGTTGGAATATCTTTAAAAACTCCATCTAAACCCAATTTTATGTTTGCAATTCCACAACCAAAACTTGGTTGATCATTGACTTCTATATTTAATATCCCCTTTTCTGAATTTATAAGATATTTGCCATTAGGAAGGCGCAATATTTCCTTGTCAAAACTGAGATTTATTAGAGGTTCCAAATCATCCACAGAGACAGTAAGTTTTTTAATATCTTCCATATTCAGCACATTATCAATACTGCGGTATTTGATAAGATACTGTCCGTCCTGCATGGAAAATGTGGAAACATAATTTATTAAATTGTTTATTAATGGTTCCATCCCATATTCCTTTGACAAAATTCCACTACCATGATATTGTCCGATTTGAGGATCTGTTGCTAAAAGTCCCAATAATGTTTTACTGGAAACAAAGAGGGTCAATTCTGAACTAATGTATTGTTTGCCGGTTGCAATTAAATTTGTAATCGGCGCGGAATTGTCCACAAGTATATTCAAAGATTGAACTACCTCTGTATTGCCAACTACATCATATGCATAAAACGATATGGTATGTGTTCCCTGAGACACGATTGAAAACGAAGAGTGGTAATTAATAAAAGAGCTGCCGTCTATCGCGTAATTAATTTTAGCGACACCGAAACCCTTATGATCGCCAAACCCCATCAAATCATCAAGAACAGAGAAGTAAATTTGTGTGTTGGTTGATATATATAGATGTTCATCCTCATACTTTGGCATTCCTATTAAAGCCAGTGTTGTAGGACCAACAGTATCTTTTATCAACTCAAAAGGTCCATATTTTGCAGATACAGTGTTGCTCGCTGCATCAACGACGGTCAAGGAAAAATAATAAGACCCGCCAGTGGCCAATGGCCCATCATCCACTACACCATTCCATTCACAATACTGTTTACCAGCTGATTGTGTGGTTCCATCAATCAAATGGGCAATAATGACACTATCGCTGGTTTCCACAAAGCTATAAACTTTTGCAATTTTTGTCATTGAATAATCTAATCTTGCCTTTTCTCCAAGCTGGGGTTTAAAAGTCTGTGTCATTGCCAACATACTGATTTCAGGCAAATTTGCATCTCTTTCAATGATTAACGGCGGGGAAAAAGCGCTTGCTCTACGCCAATTTTCATTTAAAATCCTTGTCGCTTTCGCGTTAATAATATTTTTTCCATCAATCAGATTCACTTTTACACCAGTATACTTCCCTTGGTTGTCGGCATGAACAGTTTCAATCAGCGCTCCATTTAAAAAAATTTCAATCAGTGAATTGGGTTCAGATTTTCCACTCAGGATAGCAGAGCTCTGGGCGGTTAAATTCGGCACTGGGTCAAAAACTGGAGGCATGACCTCTTGTATAATGAGGTAATAGGAAAAATGGCGAACAGGACTTGTTATAGTAGCAGTTTCTTCAGGGTCAAACTTACCATTGCCGTTTTCATCAAATATTACTTTCGCATCCAATGGCTGAACAGTCCCGTCACTTAGAACTTCATAAATAGTGAGTTGGCCAGGATCAATTCCCAGCAGTTCATCGCTGGTAAACCGAACAGTCAAATATGCAGGTCGGTTTTCAGGATCAACAAATTTAATCCCCCTTGGTTGTAAATCATAGGCGGCTCCGATTGGTTGGGGAATAGTACTACTGATGGCGATACCAGTATTTTCAATACGGACTGGAGTGATTGTAATAATGGTAGATTCCGCCAGAGAGTTATTAGGAAATTCTAAATAGGCCTTGTTCCAAGAACTATTCACATATATTGGCGGTCCTGCGGTTTGTCCTCCTAGTACGGACTTCCCAATTGTAATGTTGCGGATTACCTCGGTTGTCCCATTCGCATCCAAAACGATAAGCTTAAGCACAAATTCACCATTGAGACCGGTAACATCCCAGAAACCGAGAGTGCCGTTGCCGGTTACAGGTTTGTTCGGGCTCTGGACCGGTATGGAACGAGAAGTTATATCCCCAAGCTTCTTGTAGAAAAGAGAATAGCTTTTGAACCCTTGGCTATTTGTCGACGTATTGCCTTTTAATTCTATAAAGGATTTTGGTGCGGCTCCAGGAGCAATCCTCACCCTGAATTCATCATCGGTATCAATTGGAATCCCTGTTGCGTCATGATTTGTGTTAGATTCTTTGGACAGAAGCCGATCAATAAATAGGTCCGGGTTAAGGGTTCCGTCAGGATAATAGAGGTTAATACTCCATCCAAACCCTAATTCATCTGCGTCAACCGCTACGAACGGATTGTCAGTGATTTGCCCGTTGGTGCTAAAAAAAGTCATCTTATCCCTTAAAGTTGGATCTATGGGCGGAATTGAAGCCGGGTAGGCCAAGGCAATGATAAGGGGCTGCGAGTCTCTAATAAAGAAGGTAGGGTCATCTCGATTATTGAATTCGTTACTGAAGCTTGTGATCCTTCCATCTTCTAATACCGGATCCATTTGACTTTTCCAAATTTCCTCTTGCTCAACCCCTCTCCTGGTATATGAAATACTTACATCTTGAATCGCCGGTGAATCGGAGAAACTCGATGTCATCATGTCCGCCTTCCATTGAATATGTTGATTGGCATTAGATATGTCAAGGAATGAGCCAGGTAAAATTCCTGTCCAGGTCGCCGATTCAAGTTCGGCTTCTGTTGGCGCACTTTTGAAATAATAGGCAATGCTTCCTGGATATATTGGAATATCAGTTGCTCGGAAGTCATCCCACTGAATGATATGTTTGTCTACACTTCTTTTCTGTGAAATAAAGGTGCCTTTAGGAACACGCCAGTTGATGCTGGCGCTATTAAGTAAGGCGGATTTTGTCAGGTTTTCTCTTGCGAATCGAGCAACGAGTCGGATAAACCTCTCTCGCAGCCCCTCAATCGATATCCCCGGTGTTAGAATGAACTCTTCACTCCAAGAACTTGCCTCATTTTTTCTTACTTGGGCAAAAAAATTAAGGGTTTGCTCGTTAGATTGAAAATCGGCAGTAAAGTTTCCCCAAAGAGGTTCTTCTACCTGAGTATCTATGGGTGCGCTGACATATGTTCCCTCAGTAGCGCCACTCAATTCGAAAACCCTAAATTGGAAATCAAATGCGGAATCGTACTGCCCCTGTAAATAAGCGTAGCCACGCGGATAATCTGCGACCGGGTGCCCACTTTGCCAATTCGTTGCCCATTGAACAAGACCGTACCACCGCCAGTCTCCAGGGGGTTGTGGTGCCACCACCCAGAGATAGTCTCCTTGCTGGACCGGGATCGGCTCCGAAGGAACAAGTGATATCATTTGCCAACTATATGAGAGTGTCTCCACAGGAACATATATGGTTGCAATTACATCCCCAATATGGCCATTTACATCTTTCCGTATTGTGAATGGTATGTTCCATCTATTAGGCAGACCACCACCCGCCATCTTCACTTCAACTTTTGTTATTTTAGTTGTGTTCCTTACCTGAAACCGCTGCCCCAACGCTGATTTTATAATACTCACACTCCCCGCACTCCCCTCAAAATACAGGGCCTCATTGACAACTTCCACAGCGTCAACCATTTTTACAGAATCGTTACTAATTGTTGTTTCTTGAAACGTTCCTTGACTCCAGTCAAATGCTGAGGATAGTAATTTTCCCCTAAGGGGAAGAACAATATCCCCGCTAACTGTGCTGACAAGATTCAATTTTGTTCCAGCATCAAAATCTTGCTGTGTGGTATCCACCAAAGATAACTGTTCTCGTGGAAAGAACCGGCCAACCCCAGTGGCCGTCCAATTATAATTGGAAACACCGTGCAAAATTGAGCCGTCGGGGGGAAAGGTAATATCTGCAACAGCAGCCCCTAGTCCACCAGTAACCGCGATGGAGAGAGAACCTGAGTCTTTACTGGATTGTTCATCGGTGGCCACGGCATCAATAGTTATTGTGAACAAACCTTCTTGGAGGCTTTTAAACTCAACCGTCTGTTCCGCCACCCCGGGTGTCGTCACTCCATTAACCAGCGTTCCCACTAACTTTTTCTCTGAATCAAAGACATTGATGGTAACAACGCTCTCTTTTGACAGAGAGTAAGTAATAACGGAGGATCCGCCGGGCGAGATAACCGAATCGGAAGATTGAAACTTTGTGACTTTTAGGGGTTCCATTAACTGAAGGGTGACCTGCACATCCACTTCGTCTGATGTAACCCCCATATTATCGGCGTCTTTCGCAGTAACTCGAATTCTATAAAGACCGGTTTCCACAAACCTCCTCAAATAGTTCCGCCCATCCCAGGAAAATGTCCTTCCTGTAGATTGCCCCATGAATTCCTGTCGCAAAACAATGGTTCCCACCTTGGGTCCGACAGTGTCGTTGAGTTTAAAGATTTCCATGCTGATATCCGCCTTTTTCTCCGGGACCTGTTCCACAGTCCATACAATTTCAAGCCTTGATGATTCCGATACGATGCTGAATTGAACAGGTGGGACTGGGGTTATGGGAGCAGTAATGTGTACTCCTGGCGCTGTCGTATCAATGCTTGGGTCAATTGTTACTTCACGGAAATCAAAGCTTGAAACTCCAGAACCATCAGTGGTTACAAGCAGAATGGTAAATAATGCACTTTGTGCTAAATCTTTTGTATCCCAAATTGCCAGTGTTGTATTCGCCACTGCCCGCAGTGAAATATTAGAATTGGGATAGGCAGGGTCAATCGCACTTTGATTCCCGGCAGGTACAGGTATCGGCTTCCAAATGGTATTGTCTGGATCGGTGGGATTGTTTTCTGGAAGGGAAAAGTCAATCCCACTTCCTTCCCGGAACCACACCTTGTAATTCTTAAAGTCAGCAGTGTTATTGATTCCCGGATCTAAAGCTATTCCTTTTATGACAACCATACCTCCTACTGCGGCAGACGATTGGGCTCGAGGTGGAAAAACTATGCGTGCCGGAACAGCATTCTTGATTACAGGAAGAGCGGCAGATGCCGTATTTCCGACATCATCCACTGTTTTTATTCTAAAAATATAACTCCCATCGCTGACAAACAGGCCGTTGACCTTGCCATCCCATGTAAACGCGCCTGATTTCACAAAATTGAGACTATACGGAAACTCCCATAAAGTTCTAACTATAATATCTTCGATGCCAATCGTTATAAGAGCTGTATCCGCCAATTCAAAGTTCAGTGTGACATTGTCCCGGTTACCATCCCCCAACCCCAATGGCCCATCATCTGGGGTAAAAATGAGGTTATCCACGAATTTAGCTGTAACTTCAGATGCTGTTCGATCAACGCGGAAATCGGGCAATGACAACACAGCTTCGTTTCCTGCTTTGTCAAGGACATGCAGGGATACAACATAAGTGCCATCAGGGAAAAAGTTTCCTTGTATATCCTTCCAGTCAAACTCAAAACTGAAATGCTGCGGAATAGTGGTAACTCTAAAAGAAATATCACGTACTATTTGAGCAGCGTCGGAAAACACTATCTTTAAATCAACTTGGTCTGATAAATTATCAGATAAGTCCAGTGTAAGATTGAGTTTCTGGTCTGTTGCATTAAAAACCTTTGGTTTAGTATGCATCCCTGGCAGCGCAACTAATAATGGATTTTGAACAACAGGCGCGACAGAATCCACAGTAACATTTATGCTTTGGACCGTGGTGTTACCGGCTTCATCCTTCGCACTGCCGCGTACTCTGTATATCCCATTAGGCACGATCTGTGAACTATTGTATTCCTCGCTTCCTCGTCCATCCCAAACAAGAGTCTGTGAAAAGTATTCGCTTGATGGTTTTTGCAGTAGTGTCTTAACATGATTGTCATCCGCATCCACTATCTCCAAGGTCACATCTTTCAATGGAAAACTTAAGTTATCCTGAAAAACAGCAGAAACATCAAGATTCTTTGCCATTACTGGAGAAAAATGGGACTTTGCGGCCAAGGATATCGCAGGCGGCGTTCTGTCCATGAGGAACGGCTCAATCGGGGGGCTGACATTCTGGACTACTATGGAAGTCTCAATCTTGGGAGTGGGCTGAGATTCGAAAACGTACCCGGGAACAGTCGTTACAACCTCTGGATTATTGTCAAAATCCATATTTTCCGCCGGCATTATCACGCTTATATGGGTTACCTGCCATCCCCCCGGTTCATTCGGCACTGGCACTATTTTAAATGGTATTGTGAGCGATTCATTGCGCTGTAAAATGTTTAAAGAGCGGAAAACATCGTTTAAAGTATTTATCTTATGATTAAATTCATTGGGATAAATATTGGAAGCATGATGTCTATAGGAAATTTTAGTTTCGTCATCACAAGGAATTCCAAAAACACATGAGTCTGGGCCATTTATCTTTATCATTGTCGCAGAGGGTATATATATATTTTTGTAAGCTGTGCGTCCCCAGAAACTGTCGTCCTTGTTGCCGATTTTTGTGGTATTTCCGTTATACTCTACCTCCACTCTACTTGTTCCAAAATCAAGTACATAATCAACCTCAACCCGGATCATTTGCGGAAAGTCAATCCACTCGTAATCTCCATAAAGTCCAAACACCACGTTCTCGGTTCTTTCGTGTTCTAATATAGTTTTCGTTTTAATCAAAATCTCCACTGTCTGAAATTCCGAACTTCCTACTAGGCCGTATTTTGCGTCAATAACTTCAAAACTCGGAACATACTCTCCCTCGGGAATAAAATTTCCTTCATTATCTTTGCCGTCCCATTTAAATAGAAACCGCCCAGTTCCGGCTTCTTTTTCAATTGGAACATTTATTTTAACTTCCGCCTGGCTTTGAGGGTTCTTCAAAATGATAAAACCCTGCGCAATCGGCAAATGCGTGGATACATCCGCTGAAAAGATCATGTTTTGAGTGCTTTCGTTAAAATGTTTTCGGTCTTGCCTAATACCGGTTATAGCAGGCGGCAGAATTTTGGTTGTGGTGAATGTCCAAGGATTAGGCACTGTTCCATCAACAAGTCCGTTCCCGCCTAAATCACGCACATCCGATTTAATATAGACCTTGTATTTTGTATCTGGCATAAGATCAGCAGTAAATGTCAACTTCCGCTCAGCATGGTAATACGATATCTCTTTAACACCAACCGTTTTCCCGCTTATTTCCTGAATAACGGAAATTGTATTTTCATTTAAAGTGTTGGTTAATATATCATCGTCAAAGAAAACGTTGACCGGTTCTAAAAGCGAAATATCAACCGCCCCATTTCCAGGGATTGTTTTGGTTATCCGCACCGGCGTAACATCAGGAACTACATTAAACGAATATTTATTCAAGGCATAATCAATAGGATTTGTGGTTTGCCGGCCAGCAGAATCAACAGCCAGGAAATAATACTGCACCTGTCCCTGCGACTGTTGTGGAGGGATAGCTCCTGTATAGAGACTACCGCCGGCATTCTGAAGCATAACAGATATTAATCCGCCTGTGACATCAATGCCGGTTAATGTAACTTGTGTCAGGCCAACATCTGAATAGACATTAACAGATACAGGTATTGCTCTTCCGATATATTGAGGCGAAGGCACTGGGGAAATAATTATCATTGGACCAGAAATCGGTTGAACTGCAGAATGCCCCATGGGGATATCATTCCCAGAAATTGTCTTATACGCCGCTGCAGTATAAACCCCGCCAGTTACCTGAGCATTGAAGACATTGTTTGTCAGCGTTCCTGGATCCCAGGCAAAAAGCGACCCGTCCTTGAAAAAATTGACAGAATCCGGTGGAACCCCGGATATGCTTGCGCTTACCCAATTGTTAACAGGCTGGGAAACGGCAAGCCCTGAATAAGGTTCACAAACTATGATGCGGCCATAACCGACTATATCCGAAGGGTCAATACTATTCCTTAAAACAACAACATAATTGGAAGCAGGCGTCAGCGGAAAAGGAGTATAATTTACGGAATATTTTCCTATTCCAGACGCAGCGCCTAATGTAGATATAATTTCAGAAGGTTCAAAAATATTCGGATCGCCTGAGGCTGACTTCCAATCCTTTGTAGCCTTGTATAATTCCGCATATACAAATATATTCCTGCCTAAGTAAAAACTTATTATTGTTGAATCATTACTGGAATCTGCATCACCCCTTACTATCAACCCACCGTTGCTTGCCTCAATAACACTAACTTTTAAGGCCTGGCCAATATATGAATTTGGCAGAATAGTAAGGTTTATAGGATATGTTTCTATATTGCCTTCTGTATCTTCTGCTGCAATGAAATATTCAATACCATCAGCTGTTACTGCATTTGCAGGAATAAAACCCTGATAAATATTGTCTTCTGTCAGTGACATAGGAGTTGGCGTATAAAAACCGCCAAGTAGCGCCTTGCGGTAAAAAATTTGGACATTTTTTATGCTTCTTTGGCCAAGAGGGGTGACAGCCGCTAATATCGGAATCTCAACATTTGCAGGGAAATTTAAAACCTCTTTGTGCTGGATTAGAATTTTAGGCAGGCGGATTTCAAAAGTGTATTTTTCATGAGTGAAAACATTCCCGTCCACATCTTTAAGCGTGACATATAAATCGTGAAAACCCTCAAGAAGATATCCGCCATCTTCCATCATCCCGTTCCAGGTTACTTCAAAATTTTGCTGCCATGGCAGATCAGTTCCGGCAGGCAAATCAATTATTTTGCCTGTGCGGTATTCAGGGGCAATTATACCTTTAGCCGCAGGATTATCATAAGGATAATCTACTGTTATAAAAAGCGTAACCCTTGGCTTCCTGTTTTCAAGCATTTCAAAGGTTATTTTGCTGCCGGCAATCGGATCTATAATTGGAATAAGTTGGGTAGATGGCTCTATTTTAAGATTTCTGATTAAAGGCGGAAGTTCTTTTGAAAATTTTTGCAATTCCACTTTTGTAACCGTAGAAGCATTGTATAACTGCTCATAGGCTATTGAAGAATCCTGTAGGTTGCCATTGTACCAATCCTTACCTTCATCATTGCCTGGGAGATAATCATTATCATATGGATTCCCACCACCATAAGTTCCCCAAGTTGTGGTAATATTATACGCATTAGGACCATCCTGTAATTTATCATCATCTGGGTCGTAAGGGATTTCATCATGATTATCATCATCCATCTCATCATTAAGCCAGTAAGAATAATAAAAACCTTCCTGGTTAAAGTTTTTCCATGAAGTCTTTGTTGAAACAGGCGTAAAATAAAATGCAGGAGGATTGTCATTTGCAAAATTTTCAAGCTCATCTGTTGAAAAAATTGAACCCTTGTGAAACAAGATTCCGTGGGCACATGTTCTTATATGAGCAGGAACATTTATATCCTGTTTTAAGTGAATATAAAATCCCAAATAATCATACGCACCTGTAAAATTAAAATTCTTATAGTTCTCTTTTGCCAGCCGCTTCCATTCCTCGTACGGTCCTTCCCATTCTTTGCCTGTCGCAGGATTTACATGGGAACTTTCATCCGTGCTACCTTCAACAACACCATCGCCTATCAAATACGCCCCTTTGTACATGTTTAAATCAGGATATTCAACTATACCCAAGTCTTTTATTGCGTCATCAGTCATATGTCTGTGATTTTCCCAGTACAAACTATCCCAGGCAAAGCATAAATTAGGAAAAATTATCAACAAAATACTTACGGTCAATTTCATGATATTATTTCCAATCATATTTTAATACGTTACCAGGAATACTTGCCTGGATTTTTTTTGATTTCACCCAATACTTCGTCTATATTATTGTATTCTAACAAGGCACCTTCTTTCTGAGCCGCTTTTCTTAAATTTTCTAAGTTATATTTCTTAAATTTTTCTTCTGTGTGATGTTCCTTATAAAATTTATAAACCTGTTCGTTCATTCTTCCACTCGCTCTGTGCTTTTCAATATCATTCAATTCAAGCCTGAATCTTTCAAGTTCATCATTAATTCGCCTTATCCAGTCAATGTCCCAGCTTTCTTCAAATGAACCTTTTTTATGTTTATAGACTTTGCCAGTTATTCTCCATAATGCTACTGCTGCTGCATGACGGACAAATTCATCCTCATCATTAATTAGTTTTTCTAATTTTTCAACAGCAGTCTTTTCTTTCAGTTCGCCTAATAATCTAGCCATGCCAAATTTTAAAGATGGTTCTTTATCCATCATTTTATAGATTTTTGGTACATATTTTTCACTGTTGGAAAAAGCTAATGTTCTAATAATTCTCCGTGGTATAAATTCATCTTTATACTTCTGATTAAGCATCTTTTCAAATTCTGGTTCGGCTTCTTTTACTTTCATGGAAGCCAATGCCTCAATAGCACCAAGTTTTACTTCTTCGTCGTCTTCCTTTAATAATTTCATAAGCGTTGGCACCGCTTTTTCATCCCTGATTTGCCCGATACAGGTCGCAGCCTTGCGGCTTCTCCGGCTTTTTTTATCCTGCTTTGGCAAAAGCCCAAGAATGCTTTTGCGCCCGGCAAGGTCGGCAAGCTTGGGCAAAGCCGCTGCACCCATCTTTGCAACCGGACACTGGCCGAACTCAAGAACCATAAGCTCCGAATCTTCCAACAAAGCGTCTATTGCCCGTTCGTCCCCTATTTCCCCTAGAACCGTAGCTGCCGTTATTTTCACCTTGTCGCTTTTATCTTTTAAATTGCGAATTATCTTTTTGGTCGCTCTTTTCTCTTTAAGTTTCCCCAATAATTCCATGGCCACACATTTTACATCTGCGTCTTCTTCTTTCAGTAAATCTATAAGCAGATCCTTTTCCTCTTTGGTTTGCGGAGTATCTTTTTTAAGAAGCCGCAGATATTCATTTTTTTCTTCTTTTCCGCTTGCGGCCATAATGCCGTCAATCAAACCCTTTATTGACTGCGTGCCCGCTTCAATTTCACTAAACCCTATTTGAAACAAGTAAACAGAAATAAAAAGCGTTACTAAAAATACTTTACATAAACTTTTAGTCATTTTAAATCCTCCTGAAATTAGTTGCTTACCAACTGATTGCCATGCTAATTCCCCTGAACAACGCATTGCCTTTTGATGTGTGCGAATTGATAAAATATTTTAAATCCAACACAAGATGAAATGGAGAATTTGCACCCAACACTATAGATGCATTTAATAAAGGAGATAATCCGCTGCCTGAATCTTCCTCATAGTTCATGAAGCCTATATAATTGCTTGATTCATAATTGCCATAAGATAATCCAATACCCACAAACGGTTCTACAGAGGCAGAATTGCTCAATCTGTATTTCAAAATAATGGGAAATAAATACCCTACTTCAATATCAGTTTCTCCCGATTTAATTGCACCAGTTTCTGCGCTATAAAACCCCAAGTTAGTTTGAATCCCCAACCCCGAGTCCCATATATGTTGAATATACAAGGAAAAACCCACTCCAGCGTCAAATTTATTATCCATATTCCCCGCGTATTGAATTCCTATTGAATAATGTTTCTTATCTGATTTCTTTTTACCATACACATTCCTCGGCGAATCAAACAAAACATCAGTAAAAGTAATTGTCGTAATTTGATCACTGGTTAGAATTATCTCACCATCGCTTGTGTTTACCGAAATAACGCCCCCGCTTGCCCCTTTAAGCGTACCATAAACTGTTGTTCCATCATTAAGTAAAATGGCTTCACAAAAAGCCCCCCCTGTCAGAAAAACCATCATTCCAATTACACTGGAAATTACAGATGACTTGGCAAATGTATTAAGTGCTTGCATTTTTTTACCTCACCAATTCCACCGTCTTTGTGACATCGATTCCAGGAGCGACAATTTGAAAGATATAATTCCCATTGGAAACCTTGGTTCCGGTTATGTCTGTTCCATCCCAGATAATAACCTCTACTACACGGCCATCAGTTCGCTTCTGGGTTTTCCATAAAATATTTCCATGTTGACTGATTATTATGTTTGCAATTCCTGGTTGTGCAGTTTTGAAAGCGATGATAACTGTTCGCCCCCCTATAGCGGATACAGAATTCGACGCTAAATCTTGAACAACCAAAGTAATGGTTGCCACCGGAACCTCAAGGGTTGGAAAACAAAAACCATCTACAGCAATTTCTTTCCTTCCGGGTAGGATTCCTGAAATATACAGGGAAATAGTTTCTCCCGGATGACCGAGGTTGACAAAAAGGAAGCGAACATCGTGCCATATAGCGCCTGTTGAAAAAACTAAATAGTACACATCAGCGGGAAGAACCATTCCGTCCAAACCCTTCCCATCCCAAGTTATCATGCCAGATCCCTCCGTAGATGATAAAAGAGCAACGCTCTTCCCAGATATATCGAATATTTGGGCGTCAAAAGCATCATCGCTGGGATTTTCAATGATTATCTTAAGGGTGTCGCACACGCCATCGCGGTTTGGTGTGATTGGATTTCCCAGCATAGCCGATATTTCCGGAGAATTGGCCCAGACCTTTTGAAATGACAGCAGGCATACCAACATTAAAAAAACCAATATTGTTATAGACAATTGGAAATAATTGGTTAATCGCCAGTCTATAGGAACTGGATTGTTGAATGAGGAAACGATTTTTTTATTATTCATAGTTACCTTGTATTGTATATTACATATCTTAATGACAGATATGCTTTACAACACAACCTCCTTTTTTGGAGATAGGGAGATAGGGGACGTTGTTTAGTTTTTTAGTTATTTCCAAAACCCTCTTCCCCTCTGCACCAGCATTGCAACCCCACCGCAGCTTATTTTCAACTCCTTCATCAGTTCCACCCCGCTGGCCCGGCCTTTTTCCTTCCTTAAACAACAATACAGCGCCCTGGCCGCCGATACCGCCCTCTCTCGGCTGGCGCTGAAAATTTTATCGGACTTTATGCCGGTTCGCCTTTCAACTTCCCGGATAATCTCTTCACGCGGCATTACTTCACTTCTTGTTTGTCCCTCCATTTTCAAGATCCTCTCCACAAAATCCCCATCCCCAAGCACCCGTTCATCAAACGCTTCTTTTTCCCCGCCTCTTATTAAACTTAAAGCTGCTTCCTTCCCGCCTATGCTTCTTATCAACCCACCCCCTGAATATTCGCCTCTTTTATATTTGCCGATTCTTTCTTCCACAAACTCTTCATATTTTTTCATCGCCGACCGTAGACTTGAACCAAAATGCCTCAACACCTGCTCGCGGGCTATAAAACCCGCTTTGCCTTCGCCAACCAATGCTTTATGCCCGCTCCACGGATATTTTTTCAGCCCCGCCATACCTCTAACTATTTTTGCCCGCGCCGGATTAAGATGAATATATGCGACCAATTCCAAAAGATATTCATCAGCATCGCACAACACAGCCTTATAACGATTCTGAAATAAATGGCCGCTTCTTCTATACCTTATATTAAAACCTACCGCATATCCTGTCATTACCCTGCGCATCAACTCGGCAAGCGGTCTTTCTCCGCGTAACACAAGCAGATGAAAATGATTCGGCATCAGGCACCACGCCAGGCATTTGCTTCCGGTTTTATCCAAACCAGCTTCAAGCCGGGAAAGAAAATCCTTATAATCCCCGCTTTTT
>JACQWV010000082.1 GCA_016209085.1 Elusimicrobiota bacterium | reverse complement strand
GCCCCACGCGTAGGATTTAGTGTTGGGTTGGTTGCTAACCTTTGCCCAAGCCGGACTTCCTGCCCGTCGAACTTAGACAGGTCACCGGTAAGACCTAATACATTTACTCGGCGCACTTAAGAACCGTCCCCTATCCCCCTTAATCCTCACCCATCAGAAACAGCTTCCCCTCAGTTTATGCCTGGGGCCGTAGCAGAATAACTCACCGCATAAGCGGAAGTAATTCTGGCTGCTGAGCCGTAAATGAAGCCTACCTATAATTCCGGCGAATCAAATTGTTGCGGAAAATAAGACGAACGGTGGGCAAACAGTGAGGGTTTGTCTTTGCTGGGAGTGAATTGCATGGAATTCTGCTGTTGCAAAAAAATTTACTCTAATAACTACGGCAAGCTAACCTATTACGCACAATCTGTGGGAGGGGGGTAATGGTTTACTTTTCCGGGACGGGCCCGGCGGTAATCACTTTGTGGCCGTCTTTGTCGAAGCTGACCGAATAAGGAACGGTTATTCTTTTACCATTTCCCTTAATTATGACTGTCCGCTTTTTAGGAAGTTTAGGGTTAAAATGGCGGGGCATAACCACTTTATTATCATTAATTATCATAAAATTCCCCACTGTTCCAAATGTTGCCTTTGCCGATGTGCCCATTAAGGCAAAATAGCCTGTGTTTTTTTGTAATTCCTCGCGAGCATGAGCTATATCCCGGAATGCCGTAATTTCCTGACCATATTTTATCTGTCGCATTTTCGGCCAGTTGCCGCCTGCTGGAACTTCGGCTGACCACACCATTAGTTCTGGATCAGGAGTAGTGGTGCTGCTTTTAAATACCTTTACGGAACCGACTGCATATTCTTTTTCTAATATAAAATATAGTTCATTGTCCACTATAACTGCATCAAAGTGGGCCGAAGTGTCAATGTTAACAGAACCGCGTAAAATAAAAAATGCTAAACCTAAAATCGCCAATATTATTCCTGAATATTTAAGTATCTTCATACAATATCCCTTAACTTACTTCAACACCTTATCTAAGGTGTCTTTTATAATTCTTTTCTCATCAGCTGTTAGTGGTTTGCCATTAGTAAAATGGTGGCCGTAATAATAGTCCCAGACGATCATGGCTTGTTGCTCAAAGTTATAATCGTTAAAAGGTTTGCCCTCAATCAAGACATACTCGCCGTTTCGTTCAGTCCATGTCTTCACCCAAAACGCAACTGTGTTAAAAACTCCGTTCCACGTATCAGCTTGATAAACATGCGTCATCTCATGCATAAACACGGCACGATCCCAAGGCTCATCGGGATTATAGTTAGGAAAATAAATTGTGTGGTCGGACCTGCAAGCATCAGCTCCAGGATTTATAGCCAACCACATTTTCCCCCACCAGCCTATATCTTTTCCAGTTACAATCTTGATTTTTCTATAATCAATTTTATCTCCGAAAATCTTTTTCGCCATTTCCATTTCTTCAAAAGTCAGGGAGCGGCCTTTTTTGCTGTCTTTCGGTTCGCATTTTTCTGCTATAGTGGGCACCTGATCTTTACTGGGACAGGCACATTTCCCTTCAGCAGTCAGAGTTTGATCCGCCGGGCAGCCGCATTTTTTTTCCACTACTATCTGCCCCAGGGGACATTGACATTTTCCTTCTACCAATGGGCGACGGGACGTTTCTTACTTTCTTACTCGCCCGGCATTTATCTTTTCTCCGCAAATAACAAGACGCTATACGTCCGCAAAAATAGGTAGGGGACAATTTGTAGGCAACATAAGGCTTGTTACCGCGGAATCTTTCCGGACTTGAAGTCTCCGGCCTCCTGAAAAAATCCGCAAAAATCCCCGCCCACAATTATAATACAAAAATCCGTGGCGTTTTCCTAAAATTTTTAAAAACTCCG
>JACQWV010000016.1 GCA_016209085.1 Elusimicrobiota bacterium | reverse complement strand
TGGAACAGGGGCGGATTCATCCGACCCGCATATTTTTCGTCCCTATCCTTGAATTATAAGGACGGGACAGTCCCTGCGTACGCAGGGACGGGCTCAATGAATTGAGCCCCTACATTTACGCCCAGGAATTTCAATGATATCACGCCATGGGCGTGAAACTACCCAATGCTTGTAGTTGCAGAGCTTGCTCTGCGAATAGGCAAAATAAACTTTGCCACTACTATTCGCCTTGTAGTTGCTTGCCCCTGGCAAGCCTAATTTATTGCCTGACATAACAGTGTTTAGTGAGGATTTACAATTAATCCTTAACCAGTTCTTTTAGATTTTTAATATTTAAATGTTACAAAATTAAGTATTCCTCATTAACACCTTGTTTCCGCATGCTGTTTGACAAAATTATGTAGAATGGTAATATGCAGTTTAGAGACCTTAACCTCAAAATTTTTAATAAGAATAAGATAATTTATGTTTGCCTCAGTAGTTTAATCGGACTTTTGTCAATTTCTCTTTTGATACTGAATTACTCTGAAGACAAAGGTTCCTCTGTTTTAAACATAGACGCGCGGGCCCGCGCTGAAAAGTTTTTCATTGAATCCAAAAAGAAGCTGGAACAGAGGGAGAACTTTCAGCCGCAGTATAAGCCGGATGAATCCGCCGAAGCCGGAAAAGTCCGGGGAAGGATCATGATCGTAGGCGAAAAGGATTTTGAAGGGGTTGAGGAGCCGCCTAAATCAATGATGGAAGTATTGCAGGAAATGGCTGACGCAAAGAAGAAAATACCTCCGATTTATCTGTCAGACAGCGATGTGTCCAAAAAAATCTCAATATCCCGCGGAAACATAAAGGAGCCGTCTCTGAAAGCTTCGTCCATGCCCGCGCCGGGCGATTCAACGGATCCGGTTTCCGGTCTTGCCATGATACGCTCTCCCGTAAACTACAAAATTTTCAAAGATTCCGCCACATGGAGCGCTTTTGCGGATTTGCACAAGGTCAGGGTCCGTAAAATCGATTTTGACAGGGAGGACGCACTGATACTTGTGTCTATGAGTGATTTCCCGAGCGGAATTTTTAAAATCGTAAAAGTTGAAAAAAAACGCTCCCAGTTAACGGTTAAATACAGGGTGGACCCGCTTGCCATATCCGTTGAAAATCCGGATAAAGAACAGGATTTCTATGCCTCAATCGCCATTCCTAAAAATCCTTCCGGGATAATTCTGGAGCAGGTGCCTTAGATTTTTTTTATGAATTTTTCAAGGTCTGACGGGTCTGGCGTGAATGCCATATCGGACTTGCTCAACGCACATGCAAATATTATCGCTTCAATCATGCTTGAAGGATTTGCGGCGTTTTTCCCCGCTATATCAAAAGCCGTTCCATGGGCCGGCGAAGTCCGAGTGAAAGGCAGTCCCGCAGTGTAATGCACGACTCTATGAGCGCCGGCTGCTATTTTTATCGGATTTACGGCCTGGTCGTGATACATGCATAAGATTCCGTCATGTTTTCCGGTCATGTGCTCAAGCCAGGCCTGATCCGGCGGCAGAGGACCTTTTGCATTGATTCCATAACGTTTCCTCAAGAAATTAATTGCGGGTATGAGTGTTTTTATTTCTTCGTTTCCCATCAATCCGCGGTCGCCGGAATGGGGGTTAAGTCCGCATATGCCTATATTCGGATTATTGATACAATCTACTTTTTTAAGAGCGGATGCGAAAATTCTGCATTTTGCGACGATTAATCGCTTGGTGATTTTTCCGGACAGGGCTTTTACGGCCAAATGTTCCGTTACCAGAGCTGCTTTAAGACTCCTTGCAACAAACATCATGAGCGGTTCTTTTTCAGCGAAAGTTTTTAACAATTCCGTGTGACCCGTGAAGGGTATGCCTGCCAGTCTCCATGATTGTTTTGAAATGGGAGCGGTGACGACGGGGATTTTTCCTGACAGGGCGAGTCTGACGGCAAGATGCGCTGCTTTATATGAAATAAGACCGGCAATCTTATCCGGTTTGCGTATTCTAAGGTTGAGCCCGGGCAGGCGAATCGGCAGAAGCGGGGCGAGACTGTTTGTCCAGCCTGTTTTTAACAGAGTTTTTTCCTCACCGATCAGAACAGGCGCGCATAACTTTCTGATGCGGTTGGACTTCAGCGCCTTTACGACAATTTCAGGACCTATGCCGAGAGGATCTCCGCAGGTTATTATAACAGCCGGTTTCATGGGGTTTACCCCGTGAAATGCCGCTTGCGGCAATCCCGCTTTTAGCGGGATTATTTCACGGGGTGAATTTCTGTATGTTGGCTTTTTCTCTTAATTCTTTTACAAGAGCGACCAGTTGATTCCGGAATTCTCTGTTGGTCAGGAACTCTTCAATGTCGTCTTTTACAAGCTCAAATTTAATTTTCTGCCTGGCTCTTTTTTCTTCCAGTTTTATTATGTGATAGCCGAATTCCGTTTCAACAAGCTCCGTTATTTCGCCGACTTGCATTGAAAACGCTTTTTCTTCAAATTTTTTCGGCAGCATTCCCCTGATGGCGTATCCGAGGTCCCCGCCGCGTTTTGCGCTCTCGCCGTCTTGAGAATATTTCTGGGCAAGCTCTTCAAAATCCGCCCCGGCGTCAAGCTCCTTTTTTATGTCTTTTGCCTTTTTTAATGCGGCGGTTTTTTCAGCCATTGAGGCGTTCCCGTTTAATTTTATAAGAACGTGCCGCACCCGGACGCGCTCTTCGGCGGCTTCCTTAAATTTATTGGCTATAGCGGCTATTTCCTGCTCTTCTTCGGACAATTTGTTTGTTTGGCCGGCATCTCCTTTCGCGTAGAGGATTATCTTGTCAAAGTAGTTTCTTACCTGTTCCTCTACCGGCATTTTTACCCTGGGTCTGATGACTTCGTCCATCAATTTTTTAATCACAAGCTGGTTTTTTATCCTGTCTCTGAACTGGAGCATGGTAAAATTTTCTTTGACGATTTCCCTGTTAAAAACTTTTTCCGCTTCTTCAGCGCCGAGGGCTTTTCCAGTTTCGTCAAACGCAAACCTTTTTTTGATTTCAGCCACGCCCTGGTCTATTTCCCTGTCGTAAACCTTTATTTTGAGACTTTCCGCTTTCTGTTTCAGAAGAATGTCGTCTACCATCTGGTCAAGGACTTTCTCTTCAATTTGTTCTTTTGCGCCCGGCTGTTTGAAAAAATCGGGCATGGCATTCTTATACTGTTCGGTTATCATGTTTTTGTTTTTCTCGTATTCGTCGGACATTATCGGTTCGCCGTTTATTTTGGCGACCATTTTGTTTATTTCCTTGGAATACGAATATGCGGCCGACATCGCAAGAACCGCCGCGGGGACGATAAAAAATTTTTTATTTATATTCGCCATCTAAAACCTCCACTTTGTATTTGGATTGCAGATTTTCCAGATGAGCGTCGAATTTTTTCCGCTCAACTATCTTTCTTGTTCTTTCTTTAATCTCGCCCGTAAGCTCTTTTTTAGCCTGAGAGATTTTTTTTATCGCATGAAAGCCCATTTTTGTCGCTATCACGCCCTGGATTTCCCCTGTCCGCATGTTGAAAGCCACGTCTTCAAGCTCCGGGATAAATTCCCCGTACATCATGGGAGGGAGTTTTCCGCCGGAGACGTCTTTCATGGCAGAGCCGGATCTCATTTTTTTCACGGCGTCCTCCGCTTCCTTGTAAGAAGGAAAATGGTAATGTTCTATAAGTATTTCGTAGGGATGTTTGTAAAAGTATTCGTCTATTTCTGCGTCGGCTACCTTGAGAGAGACCTGCCTCATGTCTTCTATCCACATTTTAGCAAGAATATAGTCTTTATACTCGTCAAGACGCTTTTTCATTTCTTCTTCCATTTTCCGCACCTGCCCTCTGTAAAGCTCCGATGCGGCTACGGGACTTTTCCGGGCCGCTAAGAGTATCAGCTTCTCATGAATGAGTATGTCCAGCAGCTGCTTTCTTCCGAGAGCCGTATGCAGATATCCGGCGGTTTCCGGCGATATTTCGCCCAGTTTTTCGTTAAGATAAGTTTCGGTGATTTTCATTCCGCCCACTTTAGCTATTGTCTTTTCGTTTGAATTGCGCGCGCAGGCGGCAAACAGAAAACATGCAATTACTGAGGCAAGCAGGGATAATTTTATTTTCATAATATATGAATTTAGCATTTTTTGCCGGATTTTCAAAATTTCCCGCCGCTTTTGGTATAATTCTTGTATATTATGAAGTCGAATTTTAATCTTGATTTTTTGACCCAGAAATTCGTTTTAAAGGCGGTTTATGTTTTTTCTTTTCTGGCGGCTCTCACAATCGTTTCAGCCGCGCTGATGATGAGAAAAGTTCTTGCCGACATTCCCTCAATAGACAAGCTGGACGAATACACGCCTTCTCTTACGACCTATGTCTATGATATAAACAACGAAATCATCGCGGAATTTTCAATAGAGCGGCGGGCAATGCTGCCTTTGAGCAAGATACCGGTTGACATGCAGAACGCGGTAATAGCCATGGAAGACCATAAATTTTTCAAACACTGGGGCGTATCTCCCAAAGGCATTTTAAGGGCTTTCATGCGGGACGTTCTGCACAGGAGGGTGGCTCAGGGCGGCTCTACCATAACCCAGCAGCTTTCAAAACTGATATTTCTCAAGCCTGAAAAAACCGTTTCAAGAAAAATCAAGGAAATGTTCCTCTCTCTCCAGATTGAGAGAAATTTCAGCAAACAGGAAATACTCCAGATGTATCTGAACCAGATTTATTTCGGGGCCGGCGTTTACGGCGTTCAGTCCGCGTCAAGGCTTTATTTCGGGAAAGACGTTTCCGATATGACTTTAGGCGAATGCGCTCTTCTGGCGGGTTTGATACCTTCTCCCGAAACATATTCGCCCTTCACCCGCGCGGACAAGGCGCAATTGAGAAAATATCTGGTTCTCAAGAGAATGATTTCTCAGGGGTATATCAGCAAAGAGGAGATGGAACAGGCTCTTAAAGAGCCTTTGCCGGCTGCAAGATCGACCATTATATCCGGACGCGCTCCTTATTTTGTGGAATATGTGCGCCAGCAGCTGGAGCCGAAATACGGCACAGCCCAGTTGTGGAAGGGCGGTTTGAAAGTTTATACGACTCTTGAACTGGAAATGCAGAAAATAGCCGAAGAAACCATGGAGAAGTATCTTAAAAAATACGAGGAAGAGGCTTTAAAAACCAGAACGGCGCAAACCGACGGCGCCTCTATAGCCTCTTCAAGCGACGTCTTACAGGGAGCGTTCATTCTCATGGACGTTAAAACAGGCGCCATAAAAACCATGATAGGAGGCAGAAGTTACAGGGATTCCCAGTTCAACCGGGCTACGCAGGCTTTGAGGCAGGCCGGTTCTACTTTCAAACCTTTCGTATGGATGGCTGCGTTGATGAGCGGGTATACGGCCGCGACAATCGTAGAGGACGCTCCAATGGCGTATTATTACGACGGCAAAGACTGGAGGCTGTTTGAAGGCGCCACCGACCAGTATTCAATAGACATAGCCATACAGCCTTTTGCAGGAAGCGCGGACTTCAAAATATGGGTGCCGAATAATTTTGACGGGAAATTCCTGGGCAGGATACCCCTTAGAAAAGGGATTGAACTTTCAAGAAATCTTTCGTCGGTCTACCTGATACAGAAAATAGGGCCTACTCTGGCTGCCGAGGTCGCAAGAAAAGCCGGGATAAAACATTCTTTGGAAGCGGTGCCTTCAATAGGGCTCGGAACTTCCCTCGTGTCTCCGCTTGAAATGACGAACGCTTTCGCCACTTTTGCAAACAGCGGCATTCAGGCGGAGCCTTTCAGCGTCATGAGGGTGCTGGATTCGCAGGGAAAAGCGCTTGAAGAGCATGTCCCGTACGAAGCGGAAAGTTTCTCTCCCCAGAATTCTTATATTCTCGTAAACATGATGAAAGGAGTCGTTGAGCGCGGGACAGGACGGGCGGCTTCAAGACTCAAAAGATTCATTGCGGGCAAGACAGGCACAAGCCAGGAGAGCAAGGACCTGTGGTTCATAGGAATGACGCCTGACGTCATTGCAGGCAGCTGGATGGGATATGATGATTTCGCTTCTCTTACCATCAAAGACTGGACAGGAGGCTCAACAGTGGTTCCGTGGTGGACCGAAACCATGGAGCAGATACTCAAGGACCAGCCTGTCAGGGATTTTCCCGTCCCTGAGGGCGTTGTCTTTGTAAACATAGACGCGGATACGGGCAAGGTGGCTCTGCCGAGCTGCAGGAAAAAAATACTTGAAGCGTTTATAAAAGACACTGAACCCAAAGAATTCTGCGACGTAGCGCATTAGCCCAAAAATTTCAGTTGTTGCTTGCGACATGTGACTTGCCACCGCCTCTGGCGGGGCTCCGCAGAATGCGGTAGTGTCTTGCGACACCCGAAAATTGCCGTGGATATTTTTATCCGAATAATTGTCAATTAAAAATGACTTTAACTGCAATTTTCGGGTTAGTATTTGTAAATTCTGGGGATTTTTGCGTTAGCGGCAGTGCGTCTTATGGGGAGAAGCACATGGTCGCCTATTTTTGCCTCCGGCACGGCTGTTAAATCAAGCAAAGTGTGGGCTATTCCGGATTTGGCGATAAACGGAGCGGGCTTCCCGCGTATCATGCCCCAGTATGAAGAGCCGGCAGTCAGTTTTATCGTTTTCTCGGCAGGTTCCATTGTAAGTCCGTCCGAATAACCTACCGGAATCGTCCCTATCCTCATTTTTGCAGGCGCCACGTATTCGCTTGAATAACCTAAAGACTGCCCCCTGTTCACGGTCTTTATGGATATGAGTTTTGAATAGAATTTCCAGGGCCTGCCTAATCCTTTTATGGGCGGTCCTTTGACTTTTTCGTCGTCGGCATAGCCTCCGACACCTGTGGCCGCAGTGCGGCTGTTCCGAAGGTACAATTTGGAGGGGTAAATTCCGTAAATAAGATTTCCTATTCTCGCCATATCCATCTGCCAGCGGGGGAAATCTACCAGGATTGAGCTGTTGGCCGCGTGCATTTTGATGCCGGGGAAAAAGTTTTTCGCCTTTAAGGCGAGATTTCTGAAAGCCATGAGTTTTTCCTCCGCCTCCGTCATGTTTTTCTGAGCAGTGTAGGCGATGTGCGTTGAGATTGAAACGGCTTTCAAATTTTTGAATTTAGACGCTTTTTCCGCAAAATTTAAAAACAGCTCCGGAGAAACTCCCCAGCGGCCAAGCCCCATGTCCAAATCTATACAATAGGGACAAGAGGCGTTTTTATGCGCCCTGTCATTTAAAGTTTTAAGGAATTTCATGGAGTCAACAGTCGGTATGAGGCGGTTTTTAAATATCCTGCCCGCGTCTTCAGGGAGAGAGGGAGAAAGTATCGCTATGGGAGCTTTAATGTTTTCCTGCCTGAGACGGATTCCCTCTTCAACCGTCAAAACGCCGAGAACGTCCGCCCCGTTTTTCATGGCTATTTTAGACACCCAAACTGCGCCGTGCCCGTACCCGTCTGCCTTCACTACGGCCATGAAAAGCGCGTTTTTTGACAGGGCTTTTCTAACGGCTTTTACGTTATCGGCGAGTATTTTTAAATCTATTTCAATCCACTTTACCATGGGTTTAAGGGGGGATAAAATTAATCAACTATATAGCCTTGCATAAATAAAGCGACATATTCTGAACGTTATTATGTAGGGGTGCGATTCATCGCACCCATTGAAAACGGGCTTGATAAATCAAGCCCCTACAGATCCCGATGTGATACAACGATAATTATGCAAGGCTATATATTAAGACCGTTCCCTACCCCCGAGGTTGGGTTAATGTGGTTTTCGGAAAAACCTCGGGGGTAGTAATATGCCGCCTGTTCCGAAATAATCAATCTTTCAACAACGTCCCTTCTGACGCTTATCAATAAACCCCGAAGGTTTCCGCCATAACCAAATTGTTCCCAACCTTCGGGATTTATTGATTCATAAATTTTACCCATACTTTTCCACGATGAGCCCAATAAAAAATTATATCATTATAATTATGAAGACTAAATCTGCGGTTTTTGTAAGCGGCGTTCCCAATTTAAGCGCTTTCGCTTATTTCGCTCTTAGCCGCCTTGCCAGGCATGCTGATGCTCTGATGTGCCTGACTGAAGAAGATAATTTTCCGGAAATATCAGCCGCTCTTTTGTCCTTGCATGTCTTTTATTCGGGATTAAAAACTGATTTTGAAATAATTAAATGGCGCTCTTTCAGGGAAGACCGGTCGGTTGCTTTAGACAGAATTTATTCAAAAGCCGTTAAGGATAGAAAAATTATTCTTCTGACCAGCCCGGCAGCTCTTGAATCCGGGGCGATATCCAAAGCTGAATACCTGGAATTATCGTTTACGCTGAAAACAGGGCTGAATTATTCAAGAGACGAGCTTATAAGCAGATTTCACAAGGCAGGATATTCCCGGACGGGTTTTGTGGAAGACAAAGGCGAATTCGCTGTGAGAGGCTCCGTAATTGATTTTTTCAGTTATGATTTAGAGAAACCGGTCAGATTGTTTTTCAGCGACATTCTTGAAAGCATAAGGCATTTTGAAATAGAAACCCAGCACACTTTTGATTTTCAGCAGGAAATTAAAGTCATTCCGAACGCGGTATCGGGGAATACGCCTTTGTCGGATATTCTTTGTATGGAGAACGGGGAAGTCGTAATTGAGGCAGGAGCGGACTATAAAAAAACAGAGAAAATTTTTGGCGATAAATTTGCAAAAATATTTATTATTTCCCGAATGCCTGTTGCAGTTTACCCCGTTAGAAATCCGCCCTGCCCGAAGGGCACGGCGGCAGCCGCCTCGGGGCGGCTTATTTCTAACGGGGTGAATTTCGGGTGTCTCAAAAATCTGAGTTTCAATTTAGAGATGGAATCCGTGAGAGGCGAAATAAAGCGTCTGGCAGCAGAGGGTTTCAGAACCGGCGTATTCTGCATAAACAGAGGGGAGATTGAAAGGATAACGGAACTTTTTCTGGATTATGACATGGACAAATACTGCTCAATTCTGACCGGAGACATATTGGAAGGTTTTATACATCCTCCTTCCAAAACGGCGGTTATAACGACTTGCGAAATTTTCCAGCGCCGATGGGGGCAATCCGGCCGGGCGTCAAAGCCGAAATCCAGATTTTTCAAATGGACTGATTTAAAAGCCGGGGACTACCTGGTTCATGAAGATTACGGCATAGGCAGGTATCAGGGAATCAAACAGGTCCCTTATGCGAGCGTGTCCGGCGAGGCGGCTTTCGCCGAATGCATAGGCATTGAATATTCAAGAGGCGACAAACTGATGGTCCCCCTGCATGAATTCAACCGCGTGCAGAAATACATAAGTTCCGAAGGCAAGGAACCCAAACTTTCCCACATGGATACGAAAACATGGCAGGAAGTGAAAAACAGAGTAAAGAAAGAGCTTGAAACTCTTGCCAGGGAAATTCTCTCGGCAGAAGCCAGGCGTCTGGCCGTTTCCGTAAAACCCATGCCTGAAGAGGAGCATTTTGAGAAAGAATTCGCGGATTCGTTTCCTTTTGAGGAAACAGCCGACCAGAAGCGGGCTATCAGGGAAGTTTTATCCGATATTTCCTCGGACAAACCCATGAACAGGCTTGTTGTCGGAGACGTGGGATTCGGCAAGACAGAAGTGGCCATGAGAGCCGCCATGAGATGCGTTGTAAACGGCAGGCAGGCGGCAGCGCTTGCTCCGACCACGATTCTGGCCGACCAGCATTACAGGACTTTTTCCGCAAGATTCAGGGAGTTCCCGGTGAATATAGCGGTCATTTCAAGATTTGAGACTCCCGGAACGCAGAAAAAAACGCTTGAAAAACTCAAGTCCGGAGTCGTAGATATAATAATAGGCACGCACAGGCTCCTGCAGGACGACGTGAGATTCAGGGATCTCGGCCTGCTGGTAATAGACGAGGAGCACAGGTTCGGGGTAAAAGACAAGGAAAAACTTAAAAACATTTCATCCGGCGCTCACGTGCTGACGCTCTCGGCAACGCCGATTCCGCGGACCCTTTACCAGTCCCTTTCAAATTTGAAAAGCATGTCGGTCATAGAAACCCCGCCTTTGGGAAGGCTTCCCATTTCAACATTCGTGAGGCCTTTTGACGAAAAAACCGTGATAGACGCGGTCGGCTTTGAACTTTCACGGGGAGGTCAGATTTATTATGTCCACAACAGGGTGCGCACGATAGATTCCGCGAAGGCCTTTTTGAAAAAACTCATGCCTAACCTGAGAATCGCCGTTGTTCACGGCCGGGTAAAATCAGACCTGCTGGAAAAACACATGTGGGATTTTTTAAACGGAAAATACGACATGCTTCTGGCATCCACAATAATAGAATCCGGGCTTGACATTCCGCGGGTAAATACCCTGATAGTTGAAAACGCTCATGAATTGGGCCTTGCCCAATTGTATCAGTTGAGGGGGAGGATAGGCAGGGAGAAGCAGAAGGCTTATTGTTACCTGTTTTTTAAGTCTCATGTCTCAAGTCTCAAGTCTCAAGTCGCAAGTTACAAGACGAAAAAAAACAAAACCTGCGACCTGGAACCTGTGACCTGTGACCGGCAACCGGAGACTGCAATGAGCGAAGAGGCGGTCAAACGTCTTGCCGCGCTTGAGGAGTTTACGGAATTGGGTTCGGGCTTCCGCCTTGCCATGAGGGACCTTGAAATAAGGGGAGCAGGCGAATTATTGGGCGTAAAACAGCACGGATTCATCAGCGCGATAGGGCTTGAAATGTACATAAAACTGCTGAATCACGAGATAGACAGGATAAAGGGCAAGACGGAAATTGAAAAGCCGGAAACAAAAATAGACCTTGACATCCCTGCATTTATACCGCCGGATTACATGCCTGATGAAATGGAGCGTCTCAATTATTATAAAAGGCTGTTAAACTCTGATTTTGAAAAAATAGACATTGTGATGGCTGAACTTGAGGATTTATGCGGTCCTGCGCCGGCTCCGTTAATGAATCTGGCTGAAATAATAAAACTCAAGAAAAAACTGCCTGAAGTTTTCGTGCGCTCCGTGACGCAGAAAGGGGATTTTTTCTGCCTTCTAAATTCGGCGACGGTATGCGGTTGTTTAACGCGCAAAATCCGCTCAAAACGCTCGCAGAGGTCGTAAAATTTATTCCAAAAAGTCCCAGGCAAAGTTGAAGAAAACATATTTGCGGATAAAAAATAAATTCCTTCAGGGTTATTCTTTTATTTCTCCCGGCTGGTCGTAGTCTTCAATGAGAGGGGGAGAACTCACTTCTTCTATCGCTGTTTCAAGTTTTAAAAGACTGAACGGTTTTTTCAGAAATTTAACCTTCTGATTCTGCACTGCCATCGCTTCGCCTTCTTCCACGGCTATTCCACTCCATATTATTGACGGGATATTCCTGTAGTTGGGGATGTTTCTCAGCTGCCAGAAAGCCTCTTTGCCGTTCAATCCGGGCAGGTTTATGTCTATTATCACAAGCTCCGCTTTGGTTTCTTTTATTTTCTGCAGGAATTCATTCCCGTCATAAGCGGTTATGACGTTATGGCCCTTGAACTGCAAATGCTCTTTGACCATTTCTATCAGATTCCTGTCGTCGTCAACTATTACAATATTCATCTGTCCTTCGACTCGCTTTGCTCGCTTCGGTGGGGCTTCACTTCTTGTTTTTACTCGCCACTCGTCACTAACCACTAATCACTGCTGTTTGGCTTCTTCAACCAGCTGAGCCGGATAGCCTATATCTATTATCTTTAATTTTCCGACATTTTTCAATGCGTGCGAAGCCATAAGCCCGGATTTGGGGAATCCGAGCGTAAAAGTCCATTTTGCCATTATGAAGACTCCGCTGTGATGGCCGGTGTCCGGGCTCAAGCCCGAAGGTATGTCAACGGCCGCTATGGGTTTTGCGCTTTTATTCATTAACTGAATCACTCTTTTTACCGGGCCTGAAGGCTTTCCGATGGAACCCGCTCCCAGCAGGGCGTCTATCAGGACGTCTGCTTTTGAAAAAATTTCAAGAAGGCCTTCAACATTTTCGCGGGAGACAGTTTCAATTCTTATGCCGTTCTCTTTCGCTTTCTGCAGGTTCTCGTTTACAAGCTCGCCGTAAGCGCCTTCTCTGGGAGGTATTATAAAGATTTCAACGCGCGCTCCCGCCTGCTTGAGATATCTTGCAGTCACGAGGCCGTCTCCTCCGTTGTTTCCCCTGCCGGCGCAGACTATAATACCGGAATTGCCTGTTTCAAGAGAAAGCTCTTCTTTGATAATTCTGAGAATTTCCAGGGATATGCCTTTTCCCGCGTTCTCCATGAGCGCAATTTGCGGAACTCCGTATTCGGTTGAGGCTTTTAAGTCAAGATATTTCATTTTTTCAGCCGTTACCACAGGATATCCTTCATATTCTTTTATCTGCGGAATCTTAGACATAAAGTCTCCTCTGATAACTGCAGATTAAGGTTAAGATTAAGGTTGAGATTAAGATTTTCCCCTCAATTTCTATTTTCTATATCTTAACCTTGCGATACTTCTTGCTATACTATCAACCTGCTGTTTTACGGCGTTCAGAAATCCATTCTCTGAATTCTTCGTAAGAAAGCGAGTTTAAAACGTCTTTTCCGGTCAGCCCTGCTCTCCTTGCCACCACTACGGCCATATTCATGTATTCAAGCTGCTGGGCGGAATGGGAGTCGGTTGAAAGGATTATCTTAAGACCCGTTTCCTTTGCCTTTCTCGCGTAAACGTCGGTCAGGTCCTGCCTGTCAGGCTGGCCGTTTATTTCAAACGCGATGTCATGTCTGAGCGCTTCTTCAAATATCATGTCGTAATTTATGTTTGAAGGTTCTCTTTTTCCTATCATTCTTCCGGATAAGTGAGCCATCACGTCAAGACAGGGACTTGTCATTGCTTTTAATATGCGCCGCGTCATCTCTTCTTCCTTCATTCTCAGGGACGAGTGAACGGCGCCTATTACGAGATCGGTTTTCTCAAGCTCCTCATGGGAAAAGTCCAGATCGCCTGTTTTCAGTATGTCCATTTCAATGGACCTTCCGGTTTTAATGCGGGGAAATTTTGCGGACGCCTTTTCAAGAGTTTTTTTCGTTTCCGCATAGCGGGCGTAATCAAGACCGTGCGCCACGCCTAAAGAGAGCGTATGGTCTCCTATGAAAATCCATTCCCAGCCCATTGAAACGGCTTTTTCAAGCATTTCTTCAAATGAACTCTTTCCGTCTGTCAGGTTGGTGTGGTTGTGTATGTCGCCCTTCACGTCTGAGGCGCTTACAAGTTCCGGAATCGTTTTTTTCGCCGCCAGTTCCAGCTCTCCCCGGGCCTCTCTGAGTTCGGGCGGTATAAACTGAAGGCCGAGAGCCCTGTAAATCTCTTCTTCGGTCCCTGATGCTATCGGTTTTTTCTGTTTCTTGTCTGATATCCTGAACAGTCCGTACTCGTTAAGAGTAAAACCTTTTTTCAACGCTATTTCCCTTAAAAGAACGTTATGCTCCTTTGAGCCCGTAAAATAACACAAAGCCGCGCCGAACGATTCTTCGGGTATGATTCTGATGTCTACCTGGACTCCTTTTTTTAAAATCACGGACACTTTGGTGGGGCCTGTGGAAAGCGTTCGTTCCACGCAGGATAATTTTGATAATTTTTCAGCCAGAACTCCGTCGGGCCTCCCGTTGCACAGGATGTCTATGTCCCCTATGGTTTCTTTTCCCCTTCTCAAACTGCCTGCATAAACAGGATTTCCGAAACCCGATGAGCGTATTTCCCGGAGAATTTCTTCGGCTATGAGTCTTGCATTCCAGTATAAGATTCTGTCTGTTTTGCGCTCAGAGGCTTCTTTAACGCCCAGGATGATGTTTTGCTCTATTTTTTCGCCGAAGCCGTCCAGATTCCTTATTTCGCCGGCCATGGCTTTTTTCATCAGTTTTTCCATTGAATCAATGCCTAATTTGTCGTACAGCGCCCGGGCTCTTTTTGCTCCGATCCCCTGAACATTGACGATGTCAAGCAGGCCTTTCGGGAATCTTTTTTTTAATTTTTCAAATTCTGAAAAAGCGCCTTTCCCGGCTATTTCTTCAAGATGCGACGCTATTCCTTTTCCTATGCCGGGTATTTTCAATATTTTTTCAACAGGCATTGACGCAATGTTTTCTGAAAGGCCTTCAATGGCGAGGGCCGCCTTCTGGTATGCTCTTACGCGGAAAGGATTTTCATGGGCAAGTTCAAGCAAAACCGCCATTTCAGCGAATATGTCTGAAATGTATGAATTAGTGATGCTTTTACCCAGGGACATAACTTCAGTGAATAGTGTTCAATTAACAGCAGTGGATAGTGGTTAGTGAGTAGTGATTAGTTTTTTTACTCACCACTAATAACTCATCACTCGCCACTGCAGTTAGCCACTCGCCACTAACCACTCTTCACTATCTGTTATATAACCCACAAAAACCAGGCGGTTGCAAACGCCGTAAAAATGAAGAAAGCCGCTGAAAAAACCAGATAGGGCGCTGATATCGCCCAGAATGCCTTGCTTCTGGAAGCGTTGTATAACCGCCTTATCGTCCATATTTTAAAAAACAGCGCAGCGGTTGTTACGGCGATTATGCTTAAGAATATTCCGAAATAACTTATTTTTGTCATAATGCCCAGGGGGACCAGAATCGTGTGAAAAAAACCAATGATGCCGGAAAACAGGAAGAGTTTCACCGCATTTCCGTTTGCGCCGGTTGATTCAAGAAAAAGGTGAATCATTGACAAAGAGAAGAAATTCCCCGCAATGATAAAAAAAGCTATGGCAAAAAATGAAAAAAATCTGAAGGGTATGAAACCGGACAGTCCGAAGAAAACGAAGAAACTCAAGGAACTCGCTAAATACCCCGTAATACCCGGCCATGCGAGATCCCTGGTCGTAGATTGGCTGATAAAGACATCCGGTTCGTCAATCGCTCTGGTCAAAGCATTTATAAGATTCATAAAAACCTCTTTCAGTAATTAAGTTATTGAGATATTGAGAGATTAAGTTTGAAAAGCAATTAAATTTCAAACGTATCGCTTAATCACTTAATTACTTAATAACTCAATCACTTGGCAGAGCTTTGCTCTGCAGCTACTTTTAGTCGCCCATGTCCCACCTGTATTCAAGACGGGGGCTTTGATTGAAAAAGTCCTTGATCTTTACAAGGCCTGTTTTATATTCCAGAACCGAAAAAAAATCCTCAAAGGCGTCCGTGTGTTTTATAATCCTGGGATTTTTCCCGATTCCCGCAAGAACGCCGGCCAGGTCAACCGCGTCCTGAAGGCTTCCGGTGATATCAATCAGTTTCAGGTCAAACGCCTGTCTGCCTGTGAAAATTCTGCCGTCGGCCAGTTTAACCACTTCGTCGCGGGGCAGATTTCTGCCTGCGCTGACTGCGTCCACGAACTGAGAGTACGTGTCGTCAATAATGCCTTTTAAAATTTTTCTCTCTTCCTCGCTCATTTCTCTCATCGGCGAGCCCATGTCCTTGAATTTGCCGGACTTAACGGCTTCGCTTTTAACGCCGATTTTTTTAAAAAGCCCTTCAAAATTGGCAAGGCTGAACATTACCCCAATTGAGCCGGTTAAAGCGCCGGGGTGCGAGACTATTTTGTCGCAGGCGCTTGCAATGTAATATCCGCCGCTGGCCGACATGTCTCCGAACATCGCCACAAACGGTTTTTTTGTCTCCGCTTTCATTCTGGATATTACCGAATGAATTTCCTGCACCGCGCCGACTGTTCCGCCCGGAGAGTTTATGTCCAGAACAATCGCTTTGACCTCTTTTTTTTCAGCCATTAATTTTATCTTTTTGGCTATGTACTGGCTGCCTTTTTCAAAGATGCTTGCGGAGTTTGACTGGTATATGGTCCCGTAAATCGGTATGACCGCTACCGCGTCCGATTTGGCCGAAGCGATTTTTCCGAAGCCGGATATCTCCCCGGGTTTTAAGGAGGGGCCTTTACCGGGAGCCGTTTTCCCGATAATCAGAAAAGACGAGGCCACGGCAATGAGATAAAATACCGCGAGAAGTTTAACCCAGGTCTTTGTGCCGGATGGTTTCTCTGGAGCCGGATTGTTTTGCTGCTGATTTTGCGCGTTGTTTTCGTTGGATTCCATAAATACTCCTTTTTTATATAGATGATGCTTCAACCACTCTGTTTCTGCCGGTTTCTTTTGCCCTGTAAAGAGCTTTGTCGGCAGCCATGATTATTTCTTCGGCAGCTGAGCCGTCTCTCGGAAAGTGAGCTATTCCTATGGATAGGGTTATTTTAACACTTTCAAGTCCCTGAGTAAAATTCTCCGATGCTATCCTGCGGCGCACGAATTCCGCTTTTCTCAGCACGCCGGCATAATCCGCTCTCGGAAGCACTATCCCGAATTCCTCGCCTCCGTACCTCCCTACAAAGTCGGTTTCATACACGCTGTCTTTGAGAATTTCCCCCACGCGGCGCAGGACCGCGTCGCCGAACTGGTGTCCGTACGCGTCGTTAAGGTTTTTAAACCGGTCTATGTCCGCTATCATAAGTCCGAAAGTGGTTTTAAAAGTTCTGGCTCTCCGTATTTCTTCCGCTATTTTCTCGTCAAGCACGTTTCTCCTGAACACGCCTGTCAGCCCGTCAATTCTGGAAAGGCGCTCAACCTGGCGGAAGAGGTCTATCCTTTTGACTGCAAAGGCTATTTTTGAGCAGAAATCAACAGCTTTCTCAATCAGATTTTCTCCGTGCATCTCAGGAGTTTCTGAAATTCCGGCAAATATCGCTATTGTTTCGCCTGAATGGATTGCCGGGACGACAAATTTTACAGGAGAAGCTCCTTCCAGATGCGGCTTTGCGAAACTATCTACTCCGGAGGTCAGAATCTGTTCCAGAACAGCCCAGCCTTTTTCATTGAATTTTTCGTTTTTGCCCGAGGCAAACCTGATTAGCATGGAATCCGCAATGGAATTTTTTATGTAAAGCGCAAAATCGTCTATCTCAAAATAATCTTTTATGTATTTTGACAGCATTTTGCCTGCGGTTTCAAAATCAACCGTTTCTGAAAGCAGTTTTATGGCTGAATACAGAACCACCGCCTTGCGCTCGCTGATGCTTATGTTGAGAAGCTCTTTTTTCAATTTTTCAATGTCTTCTGCGGCGGTTTTCATGTCCTCAGCCAGCTTTTTGCTTTTTAAGGACAGGACGGGATCGTGTTTAAAGGAATTCAGAATGAATGAATGGACAAAAGCGGCCGCGCACCATAAAGAGAAGACGATAAAAGGAACAGCCTGGAAGTCGGCCTGAGGGGTAATGAAAAAGCCGGCAATGAAAAAAGCAAGGCCGGCAATGATTCCCAGAAATCTGTTTAGCCTGCCGAACCCGTATGCGGCTACAGGCGCAAAAGCCATTAAAACCGGGCTTAAATTATTCATTCATACGCCACCATGTTCCTTCCTTGTTCCTTTGCCCTGTAAAGCCGCTCGTCGGCAATTCTTATGAGCTGGCTTGAAATTGCCGCGTCGGACGGGAACTCTGAAATGCCGAAGCTCGCTGTAACCCTGCCGGAACAGCCGCTCTGCGGCCCCAGGTGCAGCGAGCTCTGCGAACTGCCTGAACCGGTCCCGAAGCTCAGGGTTTCTGATTCAAGTCTTTTTCTCATTCCTTCGGCAACAGCTGCCGCCTGTTCTTTCCCTACGCCTGTAAGTATTACGGCAAACTCCTCGCCTCCGTATCTGGCCGCGAAATCTATGTCCCTGATGTTTTCAAGAAGCGCTGCCGCTGCGCTTTTAAGCGCTTCGTCTCCTGCCTGGTGTCCGTAGGTGTCGTTGTATTTCTTGAAATGGTCTATGTCTGCCATTATCAGGGAGAAAGGGACTTTTGTTCTTGCAGAGCGCAGTATTTCTTCTTCAATCCTTGTCTGGAACATCCTGTGGGTATAAAGTTTTGTCAGCCCGTCTTTTATGGCTAACTCCCGTACTTTATCAAACAGAAAAATGTTTTCCATGCTGGCGCCTGAGATGGTTGAAATGAGTTCAAGAAACCTGAGCTCTTCGGTTCTGAATTTATTGGGAGAAGTAGAAACCGCTTTTATAAATCCGACGATTGAGCCGAAAATGGCCAGAGGCACAACCATGACAGATTTATCCTTGACCGTTGAATCGCGCAGGTTGAATCTTTTATCTTCCCCTGCATTGCCGACCAGAAGCGGTATCTTTCTTTCAGCCGCCCAGTTTTCAAATACATCTTTGGGCGCGCCGGATTCAACGAAGATTTCGGCTTCGGAAACGTATTTGCGGCCGAGTTCCTTTATTTTAGCCTTTATGTCGTCTATTGAAGAGGCGCTGGATATGTACTGAACTGAATAAGACAATTCCGATTGAAACTGCACTTTGCCGACACGGTTTTCTTTATGCTCCCTGTATGTCCGGATTTGTTTTTCAAGCTCTACGAGTTTCTGGGAATTTCTCTCAAATTCAGCGTTCAGCCCGGTTTTTATTTTATTTGCCGATGATTCCAGATAATTCAAAAAATAAGCGGTCAGCCACAAAGACGCTACCTCTGCAAACTGCATGACGGTTCCAGCCGGACCAGCTTGCTGGCCGGAGATTCTTCCCATCAGAAAGCCTATTGCCGTGGTCAGAAAAATAAAGATGAATCTGAGTTCTTTTTCTCCTGAAAGCAGGGCAAAAACCATGCCGTAACACGGGAAAATCCAGAGAAAATGCTCTCTGAACCTCCAGAGCAGATATGAAATCGCGAAAAAAACCAGAAAAGACGATAAAATTTTAGCCGACTTATTAGAAAACATTAATTAAATTTTAGCACATCAGCACACACTTGACAAAACAGTTAGCCAGATGCTAATATATAATTTTACCTAACACATGTACATAATTTTAATAACGCTTAAACTTTATCACTTTTAGATGAGATATGAGGTAAGAGGTAATAGGTAATATAGATATAGGTAAACACAAATGATTAAGAATAGTCTTCTTTTAGTAATTATATTTTCTCTATTGAATGCGCCTTCATTCGCTTCCGGGCCCGGAACCACGTCCGCGAATTTCCTTAAAATTCCGGTCGGTGCAAGGCAAACTGCCCTTGGTTCTGCTTTTACAGCCGTGGCAGACGATGTGAATGCCATTTATTACAACCCTGGCGGGCTGGCGCAGCTGGACAAAACTGAAATTACTTTTGTTCACAACAAATATTTTGAAGACATATCACAGCAATGGTTTGCTGGAGCATTTCCTGCGAAGATAGGGGTTTTCGGTGTAGGAGTTAATTACCTTTCAGTTTCAAAATTTGACGCTTATGACAACAACAATACCAAGATAGACTCTGTTTCAGCATACGACATGGCTGTGAACCTTTCATACGCAAAACACTGTCGCCTTCTTGATAATGATTCGTTTGAGTCGTTTTCTTACGGAGCCAATCTAAAATACTTGAGTGAAAAACTTGACACTATAAAAAGTTCCGGCTTCGGGCTAGACATAGGAGTCCTTCTTAAACCGAATATAAGCTCTAAAATGAACAATTTAAGCGTGGCTTTTGCAGTGAACAATGTGGTTTCAAGCAAAGTCAAATTTATAAATGAAAGCTATAAACTTCCATTAGAATTCAAAACCGGTATTGCCTACAAAAGTCATCCGGCCAGAGACTACTGGACAACACTATCCCTGGATTGGAATTTTCCCAGGGACGGGCAAAACTATATAGCAGCTGGCATGGAAAATATATTTTACGAACTATTTGCCCTGAGAGTCGGTTACAATTCCTTCGGCGATATTTCTGAGGGATTTAATCTTGGGTTTGGAATCAGATGTGCAAAATTTTTGAATCAGAGTGTGGAGGTAGATTATTCTTTCAGCAACACCTATGATTTTGGCAACATACACAAAATGGGTATACTCTATAGATTTGGCAGTACAGTGGGGCCGTCGCCAGATATGCAGAAAGAGAAATCTGAACCCATACCTCCTGAAAAAGCTGGTTAATTTTATGAAAATCGCAAAAAAATCGGTTTTACTGACACTCTGCATTTTTCTTTGCCTGCTCTTTGCTTTTTATTTGTATTCTGCTGTTCTTACCGGCGGGAATTTCATAATTCCGGCTATTTCAATATCTTCTGGCGGTGGTGTGCCCGCCACTGGCGGAAATCTAAGCATGAGCGCTGTGAACGTGGGTCAGAATATAGCAGGAACCAATTTATCCGGAGGTAATTTCACTGTTGCAGGTGGAATCGTTCCAACCATAGTAGTAACCGAAACTGCGAAAAAAGATTTGTCCCTTGCCCATTGCTACCCAGTGCCATTTAAACCCTCGCTGGGACACACGAAAATAACTTTTAAAGACCTGACGAGAGACGCTGAAATAAAAATATACACCATTTCCGGCGAGATTATAAGAACCATTAAAAAAAGTGATGGGAATGACTATATAGAGTGGGATGTCAAAAACTCAAGAGGTGAAAACCTCGCAAGCGGGGTATATTTATTTTTGATAAAAAACATCATCGGCGCCAAAAAAGGCAAGTTGATGATAATAAAATAGCGGAATTTTAAATGCTAATTTTAAATACTTCTGGAGGTTTACCATGAAAAGAAACATACAAATCGCGTCTCTAATTCTGTCTTCATATTTTTTTATCTCTCTGTCTTCTTATCTAAGCGCCGCAGCGCCTCTGCGCGTTAATTTCCAGGGAAAACTTGACGAGAGCGGCCAGCCGGTCACTGGAACAAAAAATTTTATATTTAAAATATATGACGCATCCTCTGGTGGAAATCTCGTATGGACAAGTCAGACTCACAGCGTTTCCATAACGAATGGCATTTTCAGCGTAGTTCTGCAAACAGGCACTCCGGTGGATATTTCAACATCAACATTCTCCGGGCCCAGATATGTGGAAATTACGATTGATGGCACTACCCTCTCCCCCAGAGAAGAAATAGTTTCTGCTCCATATTCATTAGTGGCACAGTCTTTGTCATCAGATGCGATTGTTAACTGGAATGCTTTGACAAGCGTGCCTGCTGGTTTTGCGGATGGGGCTGCAGGACACATTACAAAGCGGAGCCACGTTTTATGTATCGTCAGGAACAGTGAATATATTTAAGGTAGGGACATCAATAACATTGCCGGCTGCTTCAATAGCAAACGCTGCATTATCCGCTCAAGTATCATTATTGGGCAGCGACATAGCGTCAGCCGAGATATTGGACGACACCATAGCGAATGCGGACATTAATACAGCAGCAGCAATAACCAAGAGCAAGCTGGCTGCGCTGAACATAACGGACGCTGATGTTTCGTCCATATCAGGCGACAAGATAACTGGGACCATAGTATCAACGCACATAGTGAACGCTACAATAGCTGACGCTGACATAAACGCTTCAGCAGGGATAGCAGCGACCAAAATAAACACAGGTGTTGTAGACAACACAGAGTTCAATTATTATTGCTGCAGGACACATTACAAAGCGGAGCCACGTTTTATGTATCGTCAGGAACAGTGAATATATTTAAGGTAGGGACATCAATAACATTGCCGGCTGCTTCAATAGCAAACGCTGCATTATCCGCTCAAGTATCATTATTAGGCAGCGACATAGCGTCAGCCGAGATATTGGACGACACCATAGCGAATGCGGACATTAATACAGCAGCAGCAATAGCCAAGAGCAAGCTGGCTGCGCTGAACATAACGGACGCTGATGTTTCGTCCATATCAGGCGACAAGATAACTGGGACCATAGTATCAACGCACATAGTGAACGGCGCCATAGCGGATACGGACATAAACGCTTCAGCAGCGATAGCAGCGACCAAAATAAACGGAACAGCTGCAATACTTGGGGCTAATACGTTTACCGGCGCGCAGACCTATAACACAGGCGCGTCATTAACAGCGGCTGTGGGCTTGAATGAGGTTTTGGTCGGCACTTCAGTGGTGATTACCAACGGCGGAATAACCGCTTCAAGTGGGACATTTACAGGTAACGCTAAAGTAGAAGGGGTTATAATAGCGGGCAGCGGTCCCAATACGATAACGACGGCGGCGGGGTTGGTGGACGCTACGAAACTTACCGGCGCTATACCGCAGACTGTTACTATTTTCACCGACACGAATTGCGAATTACTGACACCGGCTGCGATAGGTCAATTCTGTTATAGCACCGGAACCTATATACTGAATATTTCCACGAGTACTGCAGTTGGTGGTTACGCGCCTCTGAACTAACCCAAATTCCGCACTGTCTGAATCACAGTAATAAGGAGTAGGTAGTAAGGACGAATTTTCGTAGCGAAAATTCGTACGGGGGTGAACAGGTTCGACGGCAACAAGTGTCGTCAAAGCAGCAGGCCATGGTTGACCAGGCCATGTAAAACAGGGTCAAAACAACAACAGCCAACTCCAACGAGCTGGCCTGGGCTCACGCTTAAGTGAGTTCACGCTGTCCGCTTCTCTCCCGCTGAAGCGGGTACAGCGTCACCAACGCGGGATGCTGCGCTAACGGCGCGCTTCGTCTGTTAAGCGCAAAAGACTCACGGGGCTGGCGCAAACCGTGTCGTCCTGAACAAAGGTTTGCGCGAGAACAATATCAGGGCTAAGCCTGTAGCGGCTTTGCCGTACTGTTGTCGGACCCGAGTGCAATTCTCGGCACCTCCACCATTTAAAAAGCGTGGCTCTTAGAGCTACGCTTTTTATTTTGGCTGAAAATCTGTCTCCGTCTTTGGCCAATCGCGCAAAACGCAGGACATTTGGTCCGGTGCGTGCCGGTTCTTCCGGTTCTTGTGGGCATATTTTGTATAATGTAAGTCCTCACTGAAATCCCCTCTTTTGTAAAGAGGGGCTAAGGGGAGATTTAACAAATCCCTCTTAATCTCCCTTTACTAAAGGGAGAGAAACGGCGTTCAGTGAATATTTACTGTATAATGAAATTATTAAATTGTTAAAGAGGTAGAATATGAAAACATATAAATTTCCGGTTTTAATAGAAAAAGATGAAGATGGTGTTTTAATAGCCAAGGTTCCAGATCTTCCCGGCTGCCATACTCAGGCAAAAACCATGCCTGAACTTATCAAAAGAATACAAGAAGCAATTAAGCTTTATCTGGAAGTTAAAAAAGCAGAACATGAGACAATATCATCCTACGAATTTATAGGACTTCAGCAAATTGAAATGAGAATATGACGAGGATTACGCCTCTTTCTGCCAGAGAAGTGTGCAGGAGACTCTCCAAATTAAGTTTTGCCAAAATAAGACAAAAAGGCAGCCATTCTTTTTGGCGACACGAAGACGGCAGATGCGTAGTAGTACCGATTCACCGTGGTGAAGACATCAGCCGTGGTCTTATCAAAAGCATTTTAAATAGCATAGAAATTTCCTGGGAAAAATTTCAGAGTTTATAATTTCAGATAAAATCACAAACGGTATTCGGATTATTTCCACAGATAAATTTTTGCTATCTCTTATATAAACCCAAAGTTTGCAGGTTATTGTTTCTTTTTCATGGTAAAATCTTCCAAGCATTTATTCCAATAATCCTGTCCGCGTTTTTATGCTATCGCGTAACAATTCAGTGAACACTGTTTACTGAATTGTTACCAGGGCAAAATTTGGTTTTTTAGTTTTTTAAAAGAATTTTTTATAAAAGAACCTAAAACAGACCAAATTTTGCTTAGGTAAATACTCACTGACGTGCTTCAGTGAGTATTTACGCTATCGCGCAAAACGTTCAGTAAACAAGGTTTTGCATTTTTGAGGACAAATCAAGCAGGTGTTCCCTGAATTTGGGCTGTTTTTTTTCAATAAGAGGGATTAGAGTTTTTCTTATCCAGTTTCTCAGATGTTTCTCATCCTCGTTTGTTGAGTCTTTCCTGTAGGCAAGGCCGTTCAACCTCAGATATTCCAGAATTTCTTTTTTTGTTGCGCAGATTGCAGGTCTTATGACAGCTATGCGTTTTGCGCCTTTTCTCCACAGGATTCTTTTAACAGGAATTCCGCGCAATCCTCTAGGTTCCGTGCCTCTCATCAGATTCAGGAGAATGGTTTCTATGTTGTCGTCAGAGTGATGGGCAGTGGCTATCAGGCCGAAACCTTTTGTTTTTGCGGTTTTAAGCAGAAACCCGTATCTTGCCTGCCTGGACGCATGTTCAAGGCTTGTCTTGTTTTTTTTGGCGAGTTCCGGCGCGTTTATTTTTTTGGCTGCAAATTCTATTCCGTAAATCCTGGCGAGTTTTTTGACAAATTCCTCGTCCCTGTCGGCCTTTTTTCCCCGTATTCCGTGGTTTAAATGGCATATCAAAAGTTTCAGTCCCTTTTTCCTTGCCTGTTTTGCGAAAAAATCAAGCATAAAAACGGAATCAGGCCCGCCTGAAACAGCAAGAATGATTGAATCATTGTTCTTGAAAAGGGAAAATTTTTTTAAATGTTTCAACAGTCTGTCCCAGATTTTCAGGGTGAAAGATTTCCTATGCGACATATTTAAAATTATATAATTTATAGACAGATATGCAGGCGCATGAGATAAGAAAATCTTTTCTGGAATTTTTCATAAAACATGAGCACCGGGTTTTCCCTTCAAGCCCCCTCATTCCCGAAGGAGACCCCACGCTTCTTTTCACTTCAGCCGGAATGGTGCGGTTCAAATCTTACTATCTGGGGCTTAATACGGATTTGAAAAGAGCAACTTCATGCCAGAAATGCTTCAGGACGACCGACATAGACAATGTGGGAAAAACCATAAGGCACCTGACTTTTTTTGAGATGCTTGGCAATTTCTCGTTCGGCGATTATTTCAAGGAAGAATCCATCAGATGGGGCTGGGAGTATCTCACGAAAGAAATGGGGCTTGAGGAGAACGGATTTTATGTTTCTGTTTACAGGGGCGGCGCGGCTCCGAAAGACGAGGAGGCGCGGAAAATCTGGGAATCAGTTCTCCCGAAAAATATGCATGACCGCATTATTGAACTGGATGATAAAAATAATTTCTGGGCGATGGGAGAAACAGGCCCTTCAGGCCCCTGCTCCGAGATTTACTGGGACAGGGGAGAGAAATTCAGCCACAAAGGATGCGCCGGCCTAGGCTGCGACTGCGACAGGTACATTGAGGTATGGAACCATGTTTTCACCCAGTTTGACAAACAGTCTGACGGCTCTTTCAAACCCCTCCCGAAAAAGAACATAGACACGGGAATGGGGCTTGAGCGCCTGGCTTTTTTAGTTGAAAACAAGGTCTCTCCCTTTGAAACTTCTCTTTTTTATCCGGTGATAGAAGGAATTTCATCTGTTCTCGGCGTCAAATACGATTCTGACGGGGATTTCGCGGAAAATTTCCGCATAATATCGGACCATATGCGCGCTGCTGTTTTTCTCATTTCAGAAGGCATAATTCCCTCAAACGAAGGAAGGGGATACCTGCTCAGGCGTCTTATAAGAAGGGCCGAACGCTTTGGCATGATGCTTGGCGCAAAAAAGCCGTTTCTTTACAAACTTGCGCCTGCGGTTAATGAAATATTCGGCGGGGTTTATCCTGAGACGGTTTCTTCCGGGAAAACAGCTGTTGAAACTTTGAAGTTTGAAGAAGATGGATTCCTTGAAACTCTTGAAACAGGCGAAAAACTTCTGGAGAGTCTGTTTAAAAAACATCCGGAAGAAATACCCGGCAAAGAGGCGTTCAATCTGTATGAAACTTACGGTTTTCCGTTAGAACTGACCAGGGAGATAGCTTTTAAAAAAGGCGTCAGAATAGACGAACAGGGATTTGAAAAAGCAAAAAAACAGGCGCAGGAAACGGCAAGGGCGGGGTGGAAGGATTCGGGCGAGAAAAATGCTTTTATATTCCAGAAAGCCGAAGAAAAATTCCCTGCCACAATTTTCAGGGGCTACGAAGTCTTGGAAATAGAATCATCGGTTATTGGAATTCTTGATTTGAGGGGCAATATTATTGAAAAACTTCCTGCCAATACAGATGGCTATCTGATTCTTGATGTCACGCCGTTCTATGCCGCTTCTGGCGGTCAGATCGGAGATATAGGCTTTCTGCTGGCTGACGGCCGGGAAATATGCGGAGTGGTCAACACTCTGAAACCGCTGGAAAAGGTTTATTTTCATTACGTAAAATACAAAAACACCATTCCCCAGACGGAGATAAAAACAGGAATGAAGGTCGTCGCTAAAGTCTCGGATTGGCGCCATCGCACTGCGTGCCACCATACTGCAACCCATGTGATAAACGCGGCTCTCAAAAGGGTTTTCGGCGATACCACCCGCCAGGCCGGCTCAAATGTGTCTCCCGATAAATTCAGATTTGACTATACCATAACAAGAACGCCCACAAAGGAAGAGATTGCGGCGGTAGAAAAAATCGCAAACGAGGCCGTTGCCGATAATTACAAGGTTTTCAAGATGGAGCGGCCTCTTAAGGACGCTCAGGAATTGGGGGCAGTGACTCTTCTCGGCGAAAAATACTCTGACCCTGCAAGATTTGTCCTGATAAACAGGAACGGCTGGGATGACGCAAAAAACAGGTTCAGCCTTGAATTGTGCGGAGGAACACACGTGAACGAGCTGAAAGAGCTTGGTGTAATTAAAATTTTAAAAGAGTCCTCTATTGCAAGAGGAATCAGAAGAATAGAAGGAGTCGCGGGCGCCGCCTATGCCGAGAAAGCATCTGATAACTCTACTGAGCAGCCGAAACGCCTTGCGGGACGGAAAGACCCGCTGGTTAAAACCATTAAAGCAGAAACTATCGCTCTGGAACACGGATTTAATGTTTTAATTATAGAGATGTCCGGCGCGAACATCCCGGGATTGCGCTCATATGCTGACAAATATGAAAAAGAAGTTCAGGGAAAAACAGTCATTTTTGTATGGACGAATGCAGAGGATAAATTGTCTTTTGTGGTAAAAGCCGCTTCAGACATAAGCAGCGGCAAATTTAACGCTTCAAGTTTTGCAAAAGAGGCGGCTGTTCTTATGAACGGCTCAGGCGGGGGGAGAAAGGATTTTGCCCAGGGCGGCGGCCGGATGCCTGAAGATTTTGAATCATTTAAAAAACAGCTTGTTGAAATAGTGAAAAGACATCTGTAATACAACAGACATCAGTAATGGAGCGGTGCGACAAAAAAGATTACCTTTTAGGAAGGGTTCAGCGAAGCGATTGAACGGAGTGAAAGAAGCGGAGCGACGAAGAAACGGGAAACCTTAGGTTTCCCTTGTGGAGCGCCGAGCGGAGAAGGACACCCTTCCGAAGCGAGGCGGTTAATCCGCCCGAAGTCTCGGACCGAAGGGACGGACGAGGGTGCGACAGATGCGCCTGTGGTGAAATGGATATCACGGAAGCCTCCGGAGCTTTAATTGCAGGTTCAATTCCTGCCAGGCGCATAACAGCAGTAACCAGTAACCAGTGACCAGTAACAGCAACTGCAAAAAACAGCAGTAACCAGTAACCAGTGACCAGTAACAGCAACTGCAAAAAACAGCAGTAACCAGCAACAAAAGAAGAGAAGCAAAAGAATTCTAAATTCCATATTCTGTCGTTATATGAACTTTGAAGAAGAGATAAAACTGCTGATTAAGTCAAAATATCCGGTGGTTTTCGTTGAAACCATTGACGAAGAACATACGGTAAGACAGATTTCAAGCGCCGCAAACAGCCTGGGCATTGTTTTCTACAGGTGGTCCGTCACCCAGGGCCTGCAGTTTGAAATGAACGAGAATTCTTTTTATCACACGAGCAGTCCCGCCATGATGCTTAAAACGGCTCTGGACATAGTTGACAGCGGCGCCAGAGCGGTTTTCATTCTTAAGGATTTTCACAAATTTCTCAATGACGCGGTCCTGCTGAGGTTTTTTAAGGACATTATCGCAAAGATAAAAGACACGGCTGTCACGATTGTCATAATCGGCGGCGAATACGGCGTTCCAGAAGAAATCAAGCCTTATGTAAGCCGCATAACGGGCGGGTATCCGGACGACAGGGAAATAATCTATGAAATAAACAAAATAGCCCAGGAGTTCAAAAATTCAAAAGTAAAGTTTCAGATGGACCTTTCGCCCGTGGAACTTACAAGGCTGGTAAAAACTCTCAAGGGGCTTTCCATCCTTCAGATAAGAAGCGTCATAAACAGGTGCGTAATTTCAGACGCAAGACTTTCAGGGCACGACATGCCTGAAATAGAAAAATTCAAAAAAGAAATTTTTGACAAGGAAGGCTGTCTTGAATATTACGGCTCTGAAATTCCGTCCAACATAGCGGGCTTTGAAAATCTGAAAAAATGGATAGCCCAGAGAAAAAATTCGGTTTTTTCCGGAACAGCGGCACTGCCGCCGCGGGTGCCGGAGGCTATGCCGACGGCCGAAGATTCAACCCTTCCCCCGCCGAAGGGCGTATTGCTGCTCGGTGTTCAGGGATGCGGGAAAAGCCTTGCCGCAAAAGTAATTGCCGGCGAGCTCGGAATCGCTCTTTACCGGCTTGACCTGAACAGGCTTTACTCAAAATACATAGGCGAAACCGAAGAGAACCTGAGAAAAGCCCTTAAAACAGTGGAAATGCTTTCTCCGGTGTGTCTGTGGATTGACGAAATAGAAAAGATTTTTGCATCGTCTTCTGGCGAGATAGACGGCGGGGTTTCGCAGAGAGTTCTCGGAACTTTTCTGACTTGGATGCAGGAGAGAAAGGACAGGAATTTCCTCGCTGCCACTTCAAACAACATAAACGGCCTTCCGGCCGAGTTCCTGAGAAAAGGCAGGTTTGACGAAATATTTTTCGCAGACCTCCCGGAAGTCCCGGAGCGGGAGGAAATTTTAAGAATACATCTTGCAAAAAGAAATCTCAATCCCGCCGAATTCGACCTGAAACTTCTGACCGGGAATTCAGGCGGTTTCAGCGGAGCGGAAATAGAACAGGCAATTATTTCGGCGCTTTACAGTTCCAGCAGCGCGAACGAAAGGATTTCCACCCGGCATGTTCTGGAACAGATAAACCTGACTAGACCACTTTCAATAATCAAATCCGAAGACATTAATTTCCTCAGAAACTGGGCAAAAGAAAGAGCGATTCTGCCCGTATGATTATTCAATTAGATGTAAGTGTGTTTATTTTTTTAGAAACCATTTCCAGAGAGGGATAAATTTTACCATTTTGGAATGATACCTTTTCTCTGCTTCATAGTCCCATGTTATAATCTTTAGGTTACTGCATTTTAATTCCGCGGATGCCTTAAGTAAGGATGTCGTTTCTCTCTCTTTAATATCATTTTCGTCGAAGGCATATGTAACCTGAATAAGTTCTTTAACTTTATTGCCGTATTTAATGAGAAAATCCACTTCATACTGCTGATGATTTTTCCAATAGTAGATTTCCAACAACGAACTTAATATTTTTCTCATCTGCAGTTCTACGGCAACTGCATTTTCCATAAAATATCCCATGTCCTCCGAAAACTTAAATGCAACGGCGTTTACTATCCCATTATCTATGCAATAAATTTTTTTGGGCGCTATGATTTGCTGTTTCATTTTGAAGGAAAATCTTTCCAATTTAAAAGTCAAAAACGAATCTTCTAAATATGAAAGCCAGTTTGATATGGTGGAAATACGCTTTACATTTAAAAGTTTCGCCAATCCAGAATAACTTATTTCCCGGCAAAAATTACTGATAATGTATTTTGATAGTTCCTTTATATTCGTTATTTTTTTGATTTTATATCTCAGCAAAATATCTTTGGTCAATATGTCGTTATAAATTCTCGCGAGAATTGTCCTGCCAAACTTATTCGCTTCGGGAAAACCGCCTGTTCTTAAATATTTTTCCAGAAGATTCAAAATTTGCGCTTTTTCCCGCGTTGTATATGTGTCTTGCTGTCTAAACTGATTTATCGTTAAAAATTCACTAAAAGAAAAAGGAAAAAGGATTATATCTATATGCCTGCCTGTAAGATGAGTAGATAATTCTCCCGCTAATAATTTAGAATTGCTGCCGGTTATTATCACCTTTTTTGTTCTTCTTAACCTGTTTACAAACAATTCCCATCCCACAATATTCTGCACCTCGTCTAAAATCACATATTCAATATCCCCATAAAGTTCATAAAAACTTTGCAAAATTTTATTCAAACTATCGGCTTTCATGCCTAAAAGTCTTTCATCATCAAAATTTATATAGCCGAAGTTTTTATTTTTTGCAATTAAATAAGAGAAAATAGATTTACCGCACCTTCTTACTCCAGTAACGGCAAGGGCGTTGGGGTATCTTAAAAAACTTTCCGCTTTGTTTATCGCCTCTCTTTTAATAATGTTTTCCGTTTTTTCTATGTTTTTAATGTCTTCTATTTGTTCTTTAATTATTGTTTTAAAATCCATAATATTCACCGTTAAACTTTTCAATAATATATGCGGTTACTAACCGTATATATTATTATCACAAAAAATGACACGCAATTCAAGGGAACGGCGTGATGATCTTCCCCATTTTAGTGGACAGTTTGTAGAGATGTGGCGAACCGGGAGGGCTATTTGTCGTAATTTTTTTTGGTATACTTGATTTTATGGCGGATGTTAAAAAAATCCTTGTTACCGGAGCAACCGGTTATGTCGGCGGCAGGCTTATTCCGCGGCTCATTGAAAAAGGCTATTTTGTCAGATGTCTTGCAAGACAGCCTGAACATCTTTACGGAAGAACCTGGTCCGAGAAAACAGAGATAGTCAGGGGCGACGTTTTTGAAAACCAAGGCCTTGCAGAGGCTCTTTCAGGCGTTGAAGCCGCATATTATCTGATTCATTCAATGGCTGAGAAGCCGGATTTTGAGGAGCATGAGAAAATATCAGCTGAAAATTTCGCCGGAGCGGCTGTACAAGCGGGCGTCAGACGCATAATTTATCTGGGCGGGCTTGGAAGGGAGGGCGAGGAGCTTTCCCAGCATCTGCGCTCAAGACAGAGGGTCGGGCAAATTCTAAAAGATTCGGGAATTCCCGCAACAGAGTTCCGCGCCGGAATAGTGGTCGGTTCAGGGAGCGTTTCGTTTGAAATCATAAGGTATTTAGTTGAGAGACTGCCTTTTATACCATGCTGTAAGCACCTGACTGAGACAAAATGCCAGCCCATTGCCATAAGGGACGTGCTTAGTTATCTCGTAAACTGTCTTGAAAAAAAAGAATCTGAAAACAAAATAATTGAAATAGGCGGCTCAAGCATTCACCCGTATAAAGAGCTTCTGAGAATTTACGGAGAGATAAGGAATCTTAAACCCAAATTTTTTGATTTTCATTTCTGGTCGCCCAAAATGCATGCAAAGTTCATTTCTATGATAACGCCCATTCCTTCAATCTTCATAGCGCCCCTTCTGGAAAGCCTGGCAAACGACGTGGTGTGCGGCAATGATTCGGCTTTAAAAATGTTTCCTGGAATAAAACCTCTGGATTACAGGACTGCAGTTCAGTACGGATTGAAGAGAATCGTGGAAAACGCCGTAGAAACCGCCTGGACAATGGCTGTCATGCCCATGCACAAAGAGCCGTATGTTTTTGTGGACAAAGAAGGCCTGAGCATTGACGACAGGTTCGTTGAGGTCAGGGCGCCGGCTGAAAAGGTTTTTAAAACATTTTCAGGAATCGGCGGGGACAAAGGATGGTTTTATGCCGGCTTTCTCTGGAGTCTGCGCGCTTTGATTGACAGACTGACAGGCGGGATAGGCATGCGCAGGGGCAGAAGGCATCCTGACATTATTCACCAGGGGGAGCCGCTTGATTTCTGGAGGGTTGAAAGGGTCGTTCCTAACAGGCTTATTTTGTTAAGAGCCGAGATGAATCTTCCGGGCAAGGGCTGGCTTCAGTTTGAAAGCATTCCGAAAGACGGGAAAACTTCAATTCTGAGGCAGACTGCGTATTTTGAGCCCAGGGGATTATTCGGTTATCTGTACTGGTATTTACTTTATCCGATTCACAGAATTGTTTTCTCCGGCCTGATAAAAGAACTCAAAACCCGTTCGCAATCATAAACCCAAGTGAACAATTAGTGTCTTGACAATTAGACAATTGTCTGCTATATTAGACATATGAAGAAACGAACCGGCTTTCTGGAACATCCATTGAATTGGGTTTTTTCAACCCCAAGTTCAATAGCAGTTCTGCGCGTTCTTAGAGACACTAAGGAGGGAATGAGCGGCAGAGCTGTGGCCAGAGCCAGCGGGTTTAATCACCAGACATGCGCTTTAACCATCAACAGATTGGAAGGTTTGCGTCTTGTTAAGCGGCAGGGTTCCGGCAAGACTCAACTCATTAGCCTAAATTTCGATCATTTTCTGATACGGGAGGCATTGCTTCCGCTCCTCCGCAAAGAGCGGGAATTAATAGCGCGTATTCGCCAAGACATAGTGAAAATGATAGAGAGACCGATTCTTTCAGCGACTATTTTCGGAAGCGCGGTGCGCGGCAGGTCAAAACCAGGCAGCGACATAGACTTGATAGTCATAGCGCCGGTTAATGCAAAAGCCGGCGCAAAAAGTAAAATGGAAGATGTTGGTTATGAATTTATACGGCGTTATGGAATCAGACTTTCTCCTATTGTGATGACTGTCCGCGAAGCGAAAAACAGAGTCAGCAAATCCGATTCGCTGATGGAGAATGTTCTCCGGGAAGGAATTGACTTGCTGCCCGCAAAAATCCGAGAGGTTCTGAAATGACGCCGAAGAGAAGTGTTAGAAAATCCGTCGCAAAGTCAAAAAGCGGCGATTTCGCGCATGTGGCGGATATTTTCTGCAAGGGCGCCGAACTTGCGAGGGAGTTTGAATACTGGAATGCCGCAGGCGTTCTTATGATACATGCGGCTATCGCTTTGACCGATGCGATTACTATAAAGGTGGGCGGAGTGAAAAGCAGCGGCGAGGACCATATGGCAGCGGTTGATCTCATTCGCGAGGTCGTCAACATGGATGAAAGGGGGCTGGAAGCGGTCAGGCATTTAACACGCATGATTGAGCAAAAAAATCTGGTTTCCTACAGCGGAGAAATTTACACGAGAACGGATATTGAAAAAATTTGGAAGCATTTAGAACGTTACCGATTATGGGCAATCATGATGCTTGAAAGATAAATTCCAATCAATTTCTTTTTTGGTTTTTAAGGGTTTATCCCCTATGTTTTCTCCGGCCTGATAAAAGAACTCAAAATCCGTTCGCAGAGTAATTCCAACCCGGTTATTCAGGAATGACTTTTATTTCCATGCCTGAGGAATAGTTCTTAAAAATAGGCCTTTTGACCCAGAGCTAAACAGGTCTAAATGTTCTTACATTAGCAAGGGATGTTTGGTAAACTATAAAAACAGTAGTATTCCTTGTAATTCGGGGAATCGGCCCCGGAGTATCCACGACCCGGCCGCAAACCGGGTGCAGCCAGGGAAAGCGATATTAAAAATCGTTTTCTCTTTTTTGTTTCTAAGGTGATAGAAAAAGGGAAGAAGGGAGGAAAAGAAATATGAAAAAGAGCTCAATAGTAGTTGTAGTGTTGGCAGTGATAATGGCGGCGGCCTCGCTCGCCAAAGCTGAGGGAGTAGGCGTGGACTTTGATTGGGAAAACAATCAGACAGAATCTTTAAGATGGCTTAAAGAAATGGTGCCTGTTTTTGAAACGGAATTCGCAGGTCCTGTCCCAACTGCCGATGCAACAGCCAGTGGCGCGGTGTTATATGAAATAGGAAATGCTGACAGACAACTGCTTCGCCAAGTAATATTAAAAATATCAGACAAGTTGTTTGACAAGAACATTATGGTGTTAATCAATGACGAAAAAGTTGGCATTTTATACAATAATGAGAGAGTGCTTTTTGTTAATGATATAGACGGGAATAAATACAATGTTTTGTTAGAAAGTGATGATGTCCAGCTTATCCATTTTCTCATGGGATTGCGGGAACAAATATGCCATGCAAAACCACAAAATAAGGGATGGATTAAAGTATGTTATGAAGTAATAAAGATTGTGGTGGTTATTAGGAATGGCATTGAGGTGCTAAAAGAGATTACGACATGGGTGTGCAATCAGGAATGGGTTGACAATGAACCAAATCATCCGGGTCCTGTACAAACCCATCCGCCTTATGTAAAGCAAGTCAGTTCCCGTCTGCATCATGAACATATACTTGAATCTGGATGTTGGTGAGATAGTGCGGGACACGTCCGTGAAACAGAGCATGTTAAAGGTGGCAGAAAATAACCGGTAAGGCAGGAAACGGCTGGGAAGTTAGGAGTAATTTGTTGCCGAATGTTACAGTAAAGTTAGTAGGAAATGGTGAGATGTGACCATAAGTGATGTCTCACAGAATTAAAATATTATGAGTTGTCCTACTGAATTTGAAAATAAAAAGACCATACCTATTGTTCACCTCTTATTTGTGGCGTTAGTAGTTATAGTTTTAACTGCGGGCTTTGTCGCCATTGTGTTTAAGTCGTTCTTGCATTTTAAAGATTGGGAAGATATTTATTTTTTGTTTATTGAGTTTTTATTGGGATGCGCCTTGTTTTATTTTCTGAAAATTACCGGGATATATCCTTTATTTTACTTAAAGACATGGCTTCGGGAGAAGCGGAAACATTTGATTGCGGGCTTTAAATATTTCTTTATTTATTTTGTATCACTTGTTCTATTAGTAGTTGTAGTAACAACTATTGCGCTTTTATTGGGAAAAATTGGAATACCTGCCCCGGACGCAAACTCCAAACTGTTTGGCATCGCTAATCAGAATAAACAAATAATATATTTGAACACAGTATTACTGACTTCTGTTCCGAGATTTGCGCTCTATTTGTTTCGTGTTTGTGTTTTGGCGCCTATTATAGAGGAGATTTTCTATCGGCGATTATTATTCGTTGGCCTAAGAAAGAAATTTAATTTCGTCCCATCCTTGCTCATTTCTTCTTTGCTTTTCGGAGCGATGCATGCTGGCATAGTGCAGGTATTTGTAGAGGGCGCTTATTTGGGATATGTTTATGAAAAAGAAAAAAACCTTCCTGCTAATATACTACTCCATTCCCTAACCAATCTGCTATCTATCATTATAATGATACTGCTCTGGCAATCATAGAGATAGCGGACGTTGCTAACTTTCTAACTAATCATCGCATCACTTATTCTTGCGATTGTGCATATAGGCCCTGTAGTAGTATTCGCATTTATATGTGGGGTGTTTTTGTGTTGGATTTATGAGAAATATCAAAATTTGTGAAAATCACTTTTCGGCTCTGCTCGATTGTTTAGTATCAATGGAATAAAGTGCTGAAATAATGCAAGGACAAATTATAGCAGAAGTGCGCCAATATCGGCACCACGATCCCGCTGGATTTTACATAAAGCAGAGCAAATATTAAACCTAACATAAAACTTACGGGGAAATTATATGGGTTAAGATGACCCAATGTAAACAAAGTAGAGCTCCATAGCAAGGCCTTTTTGAAAGAATATTTCCGTCGTATATAAGTGAATATCAGTCCCCTAAATGCCAACTCTTCAATCGTGGCAAGAAGCAATACACTGCACCAAAGCGATGTCACTCCAAAAAATTCCCCGCTCCCTCCCCATTCCGATAAAAAATTTATATAGCCATTATACTTCATAGCCTCCAATTTACTATATTGCGCTGGAAAAAGCAGTTTGAAGCTGCTAAAATACACAAATACCCACATAAGACAAGCTGCAACTCCAGAAAGCAAAAGGCTTAAATTTCGCGCGAAATCTCTTTTTCCAGACCATTTCACGCCAATCTCTTTATAACTCATCCCCAATTCTTTTAAAAACCTGCTGATTACGACAAGACCAAGAACAAAAGATATGGCTGTAACCAAAACCGCTCTGATTTTAATCGGGATGCTTTCCGTCTCCCATATTAGTATTGATGGTATAGAAACTAAATAAAAAGAGATAAAGAAAATAATAGTTGCCGCCATGTGTTCATCTCATTTATTTCATGAAAATAGTTGACTTCTATTGAATGTTGCATAAGTAATGTAAGTAAGATATTATATGATACATGAGACCTTATGGAAGTCAAAAACAACTGGAGCAACGCCGCCGGCGCGCTCTCCAGCTCTTGAAAGCCGGCAAACGGATGGCAGATGTCGCC
>JACQWV010000085.1 GCA_016209085.1 Elusimicrobiota bacterium | reverse complement strand
CTTATGTCCATGTAATTGCCTATGATGTCTATGTCAAAACCCTCGGATTTAAGAGAAGAAAGCGAGAAGTAATCCGCGAACCCTTCTGAAATGGCTCCGAATTCGCCGAAATTTATAATGGGGTAAATTCTGTTCACCACGAGGTGCACGTATTCATGCCTGACAATGCCCCCGTCCAGCGCGTATGACCTGAATCTATAGGCGCTGTCACAGGGACCATCTCCGATAAAAATCATGTCGTTTTCAAAATCATAAAAAGCATTCTGCATTCCGCCGACACCCTGTGTGCAATTACCCCTGTTGTCAGGGTCCCCGTGAGCGTGGACCATGACAGGAACGCGCTTGCTTAAATCAATCGGCAGATTGGCGCTGAGAGGGTCTTTATTGAGGTTTCCGAAATATTCCCATGCCTTGTTTAAATGGTAAAAGGCATTGATCTCGCTCAACCTGTTCACTTCATTTACTCCGCTGTCCGGTTCCGGAATCAGGCTGGTGTTCCATAAAATGGAGCCGGTAGCGTTGTTTGAAGAGCCGGGGTTGTTTGTTAAAACAAGATAACTTGATATGTCAATCGTAAAGCCGTCGTTCGTTCCCGAACCGTCGGTTTTCAGGATTACCGTATATGAAGGATTTTCAATAGGGCCTCCCACAAACGAGCTGGTTCTCTTCCCGATATAAACGGCTGTTATTTTCCCGGATTGGTCTTTTATCTTAACAAAATCTTCGTCCTCATAGTCGGAAGCCAAGTCCATTCCGCCTACGTTAAAAGCGGTAAATCTCGGATAAACTTTTGCGAATGCCCAGTTGCTTGCGGTCCAGTCGTCAGTCAGGCTCACCGGGTATTCAAGATTGCTTGAGTTGGAATAAGGGTGCGGACTTGATGCCCCTTTTGTCTGGCTCCGCCACTGGCCCCCGCCGTTGTCAAAATGAGCGCTCGCCCCCCTGAAATTCACTACTGAAAAATAAGGACCTTTAAGGGATGCAAAAACCTTTCCGGGAATGCTGGAGCAGTATTGCCCGTTTGCGGTTATGGTTGAACTCTGGTATCCGTTTATCCAGACATACTGGTTTGAAATCGGTCTTGAAACAGTAGCGTCGTAAGGGGGACTTGGATAAGGAGTAACTGTAGGTATCGGAGAAATGTCATAGACCATGCCGTAAACTGTGCCTGTTGTCACGTCGTTCGGGGACACGCACGCGTGGCGCAAATCATCGTACCTGAACAAAATCTCTCCCGAAAGAGCGTCAACATAATATATCCACAATCCCGCGGCGAGCCCGCCTCTTGCGGTTATTTTCCATGCCAGGCGCACGGTTCCGTCTTCTTCATCCGGGAACAGCACGAGTTTTGAAGAGGCTTTTGCTTTAAATCCCAGATCCGATATTACGAGATTTTCGGCAAAACCCTCTGATATTGAAGGGACAAGGGAAACTTTTATCTCCGGTTCAAACTTTGCCTGATACCCGAGCACTTCTCCATCGCCGTTTATGTGCAGTTTAACGTAAGCGAATTCAACCGGAAGCCCCTGATAGACCTGGTCGTACTGGAGATGCGTAAGCCCCATGAAAGTCCTTGAATGAGCCGGTTTAAGCTGGGTCAAATCCACTTTCAACATCTCCTGATTTTCTTTCAGAAAAGCGGCTGCAATTTCAGGCGGGGCTCCGTAATATTTATAAGTCTTCCCGCCGACAATGGCTTCAGGAAGCGCGGTTCTCGGACTGTAGCGTATTTTCCAGTCATTGGAATGTTTTGCGTTAAATGCGGCAAAATTTTCCGTTTGTTTCATGGAAGGCGCTGCCCGCTCTTTCCTCATGGAATCAGAGAGCGGCGAAATTTTTGATTGATTGTTTTTTTTAAACCCGGCAGCTTCGGCTCCGCATAACCACGAGAAAAAAACCAGAGCGGAGAACGCCGAAACAGCCATCATTTTTTTCATAACCTGCTTAATCCTTATCACTTAATTCTTAATCCTGCCGCGTAATCCTTCTTTTCAAAATCTGTCGGGCCGCTTCAAGCCTCACAAAAGCGCTTGAATCTTTGAGAGAAATGTTCAGAAATTCTCCGGCTTTATCCGGATCCATGTCCTCAACCGCTTTGAGAGCCAGATTCTTTGCTTCAACGTCAGTAGAGTAAAGAGTCTGTCTTATTAATTCAAAATCAGGCGTTTCCCCGGCTTTGATAATCCCTATCATGGCAGCTATTTTCACGTTAAGATCCTTTGTGCTTTCGTATATTTCTTTCGTCTTTTCCAGAGCCGCTTTTTCAAAAATATCCGACAATATCAACGCTGATTTAAATCTTATCGTGGGATTTTCGTCTGAGGACAATCTCAGAGCCTCGGACAAAACCTTCTTTTTAGACCGGCTGCCTAAACACTGCGCGGCGTCAAGAAGAGCGATTTTGACCCGCATTGCTTTCTCCTTTTTCAAAGCTTCTCTGATATAACCTGCCGAATCCTCAATGCATATTCTGGAAATAGAAAGAGCCGCCTGATATCTCAGACCTTCGTCCTCTGTCCCGAGAGATTCGTGAAACGCGTCCAGTTCGCGGCCGTATCCGAGCCTTGCAAGCTCCCTGGCCGCCGCATCCCGTATCTCGCCGTAAAAATCGTTTTTAAGCTCAAAGAGGGTTTCTTCAGCGCCGTTTTTCCTGATTCTCACAAGCGTTTCAACGGCTCTTTCCCGTATCTTGTTCATAGAGATTATCTTCATCTGCACCAGAGCCGTGTCTGCTATCGGGTTACGGCCCGGAACATCGGCTATGATTTCGTATAAACGTTTAATGCCTGAATTGTCTCCCAGTTTCCACAGGGACTCGGCGGCCGCTATCTGCACGTATTTGCTTATGTCTTTCAGCCTTTTTTTAAGTACAGGGACCGCTCCCTTGTTGCCTGCATCCCCGAGAATCTTTACCGCTTTCTCTCTGGCGTCCGAATCCGCGTTTTTTAATTCCGTTATGACTATCTGCAAGGCATGTCTTGCCGTATCTTTTTCAACGGCTTGCCCGCCGACGCTGTGTGGCGGGGCTTGCCCGGCGCACAGATTAAACGCAATAAAGCAGGTATAGACAAAGGTATAGGTAAAGAAAAAAGTAAAATTCATGCAAAAACCCTATCTCAATCTTAATCTCAACCTGTTACATTATAGATATATTCTGGGTTTAGTCTTTTTCAATAACATTAAGGAATGATTACAAAAAGGTTACACAGGGTAGCTGCCCCGCCTGCCACTGCCCTGGAGAGGACTCGAACCTCCAACCTTCTGCTTCGAAGGCAGCCGCTCTATCCAGTTGAGCTACCAGGGCATAGGCGGGCAGACAGTTAAGCTAAAAGAGCGCTTCGGCTCTGCTTACTGAGTAGTATGCCTGAGTTGTCTATCGTGCTTTATTATTATAGAATTAATAAAAGGCAGAGGATAGTAGTTTATATCAGGAGTCTTTTATGGGCGGACATTCTCATTGGGCAGGCATTAAGCATAAAAAAGCGCTTCAGGACGCCAAACGCGGCAAAGTATTTACGAGAATCATAAGAGAAATAACCATTGCCGCCAAATTAAGCGGCGGGGACCCTGAAAAGAATCCCAGGCTGAGAAAAGCTATTGAAGACGGAAAAAACGCAAACATGCCTGGCGACAACGTAAAAAAAGCCATTATGAGAGGCACGGGGCAATTGCCCGGCGTGGTTTATGAAGAATTAATGTACGAGGGTTACGGTCCATCGGGAATAGCCGTAATGGTTGAGATTACAACCGACAACCGCAACAGGACTTTCAGCGAAATGCGAAAAATTTTTGAAACTCACGGCGGCAACATAGGAAACACCGGCTGCGTCGCATGGATATTTGAACAAAAAGGATACATTTCCGTGAAAAAAGACATTGCAAAAGAAGACGAGCTCATGTCCCTGGCGCTTGAATCAGGGGCAGAGGATTTTAAAACAACCGACCCGAACGATTTTGAGATAATAACCGACCCGAACGATTTTGAACGCGTTAAAAACAAGCTGGCTGAAAAAAAGATAACCGTCTCTTCCGCTGAAACGACAATGCTGCCTAAAAATGAAGTCAACGTGCCTGAAGACAAAGCCCAGTCCGTAATAACAATGATGAATGAACTGGAAGACCATGAAGACGTGAAAAACGTTTATTCAAATTTCAACATATCCGATTCAATACTGGCAAAACTGGAATAAAGGGCGCGACGGTGGGCTCAATTCATTGAGCCCGAAAAATATGCGGGTCGGATGAATCCGCCCCTGTTCCATCAGGGAACAGGGGCTGTCCCGTCCTTATAATTCAAGGAGAGGGACGACCCCTACACCAACGGCGTTGACTGAATACTTACCAAGAGCGAGCGACTGAAAACAGTAAACAGCAGTGAATAGTGGTTAGTGATTAGTGAATAGTGAAGAGTTAACAACTAAACACTCGCCACTCACCACTAACCACTGAAGTTAAAGGGTGCGACAATGCAGATACTCGGAATAGATCCCGGCCTTGAAAAAACCGGATGGGCGTTGGTGCAGAAACAAAATACGGCTTTTATTCTGAAATCTTCCGGGCTTATTGAAACCTCCAAAAATTCAAATCTCCCGCAAAGACTCTCGGAAATCTTTGACGGCATTTCTCGCGTTTTAAATACGGAAAAGCCGGATGCGGCCGCCATAGAAGAATTGTTTTTTGCAAATAAGATAAACACTCAATACCGCACGATCCAGGCAAGGGGCGCGATACTCGTTGCGTGCGAAAAGGCGGGGGTCAAAATCGCCGCATATAATCCCAGAACGATAAAACAAACTCTGACCGGCAACGGCAGCGCGGACAAAAGCCAGATGCAGAGAATGACGCAAATGACGCTGAATTTAAAAAAACCGCTGGATCCTGACGACATAGCGGATGCGGCTGCGGCTGCTCTCTGCCACATGAGAATAGCTCCTTTCATGGAAAAAACAGCGTCTGCAAAATCAAAACAATGATAGCGTATTTAAAAGGAACCGTTTTTTCAAAGACCGAAAACTCCGTAGTGGTTGAGGTCAACGGAGTGGGTTATGATGTGTTCATAAGCCGTTCGTCATTTTACGCTTTTCCGGAAACCGGAGAGAATGTGAAACTATTCGTATCCGAATCTTCAGGCATCTACACCCCCTCCGTATTATACGGATTTCTGATAAAAGAAGAAAAAGAACTTTTTGACTTCTTCAGAGACGCGGTGCCGAATACAGGAGCTAAAAAAGCCCTGGACTACATGGAAAAGGCCGTGAAATCTCTTCCGGATTTTCAGAAAGCCATCATCCATAATAATGTGAAAATTCTGACCGGTTTGTTCGGCTTCACCTCAAAAACAGCCGAAAAACTCATACTGGCTTTAAAATACAAAATGCCTGACTTCAAAATTTCAGGGTTTCCCAGGATAAAAGAGCAGGGAGAATTCACGGACAAATATCTCAAGGTTTCCAACGCCCTTGCCACGCTCGGATACAAAAACTCGGAAATCAGAAACGCGCTTGAAAATCTGCGGGCTGAAGAAACATCTAAGGATGAGGAAACCGAGGACATGCTTAAAAAAGCGCTCAAAATCCTTTCAAGTTGATTCTTTATGGCGATAAAAGACAATATACTTTCATCCGCTCCTACGGCTGAAGAAAAAAATTACATGGATAAGACTCTCCGGCCCGTAATCCTGAAAGATTTTGTGGGGCAGGACAACATAAAAGAGAATCTTAAAGTTTTTATTGAAGCCGCGAAAGCCAGAAAAGAGCCTCTTGACCACTGCATGTTTTATTCTCCCCCCGGCCTCGGCAAAACGACTCTTGCCCACATTCTTGCCAGGGAAATGGGAGCGAACATAAAAGTGACCTCTGGACCCGCTCTTGCAAAGCCGGGGGATCTGGCGGCGATGCTGACCACGGAGCTTGAAGAAGGAGACATATTCTTTATTGACGAAATCCACAGGCTGAATGCGGTCGTGGAAGAAGCTCTGTATCCCGTGATGGAGGATTTTTTATTTTTCATCAATACCGGCAAAGGCCCGGGCGCTTCCACTCTTAAACTGGCCGTTCCGAAATTCACCCTTGCTGGGGCCACCACCAGAAGCGGGCTTCTGACCGGTCCGTTAAGAGACAGATTTGGAATAGTATTCAATCTGAATTTTTATTCAATAGAAGAAATCAAGAAAATTCTGTTCAGGTCCGCTTCTATATTAAACATAAAAGCCCAGGACGACGGGATTGCGGAAATAGCTTTGAGGTCCCGCGGAACGCCGAGAATAGCCAACAGACTCTTGAAAAGGGTTCGGGATTTTGCGCAGGTGAAGGGAAACGGCATTATAACCATGGAGATAACCATGAAAACCATGAAATCCCTTGAAATAGACGAAGAAGGGCTTGATATGCTTGACAGGAAACTCCTGCTCACTATTGCCGAAAAGTTCAACGGAGGCCCCGTAGGCGTAGAAACCCTGGCGGTTGCCATTTCGGAAGAAATAGACACTCTCACCGACGTAATTGAACCTTTTCTGATACAGGCGGGTCTGCTTTCAAGAACGCCGCGAGGCAGAATCGTCGCCCCTAAAGCATACCAGCACCTGAAAATAAAACCCCCTTACTGAGCCTCACAGAAATAATGTACTACTTTGGAGGCTCAGATTTGGATTGGATGCAAGGCGCGACGAACGAGCATAGCGTGGGCTATGTGAGTGAGGAGCAACGCAGCCCGTCCCGATGTTACATCGGGACGAGGTCTCGTCCGCCTAAGCGGACGGACAGACGGCCGAATATGAGCCTCCCCTTTCCCGTACGGGAAAGGGGCTGGCCGCTTTTCGGCTTAGATTGCGTCACTCGTCGCTTACATAACCCAAGTTATGCGCGCTCCTCGTTCCTTGTCTCGCTCAAAAATCGGCTCAGCCAAAGCGGACATTATTTCTGTGAGGCTCAGTAGGACAGACTTTTGTAATGATTTTTTTGCTTAAAATTTTTCTTTTACTCCGGTTTTTCATTTTTTCGGCCGGCACCGCTTTTCCGGCCGATATGGGCATTGATTCTCACACGATACGCGTCTCCATTTTCCAGAAACAGATTTCCCTGAAACTGCGCACTCATTCAAAAGTCTACGCGCTGGATCCGTCCGGCAGAAAATACATGCTGCTCGGGAACTCAAATTATGAAATAAAACCGGGCGGCGGGGATATTGTTCTTATAACCAGACAAGCGCTTAAACTGCCGGTAAAACTGTTCTCCATGGACGGGGACGACAGAATAAACATAAACGGCAAAGCTTACAAAGGCGATATATACATAAAACCGGATACGGACGACCGTCTCGCCGTGGTTGAAGAAATACCTCTTGAAGAATATCTTTACGGCGTTCTGCCGTTTGAGATGAGCTCATCATGGCCGCTTGAAGCGTTGAAAGCCCAGGCAGTGGCTTCAAGAACGTTCGCTATCAAAAACATGTCTCCTTCAAAAGAGTATGACATAACTTCGGGAATAGAAACGCAGGTTTACAATGGTTCGGCAAAATTAGATGCCGGCGTCATTTCAGCCGTCAATTCCACAAGAGGAGAAATACTGAAATATAACGGAAAGATTATAACGGCTTTCTTTCATGCCTGCTGCGGCGGGCGCACCACTTCCGTCTCAAGCGCGTGGGGCGAAGGCCTTATAAAGCCTCTTTACGGAGCCGGCGACCCGTTCTGCAAAAACTCGCCTAACTACAGCTGGCAGGCCTATATACCAAAAAAAGAACTGCTGTCATTCATACAAAAAAAGGGTTCAACCGCTCTTAAACTTAAATCAGTGAGGATACTTAAAAAAGACCGTTCAGGCAGGGCTGTCAGCGTCAGATTCGTCACTGATTCCGGCGGACACACGGTTCCGGCCAGGGATTTCAGAAGACATTTCGGGGAATACGGCCTGAAAAGCACTTTTATAATAAGGATAACTCCCGTAAAAAGCGGCTATCAATTTGCGGGCAGGGGCTGGGGACACGGCGTGGGAATGTGTCAGGAAGGCGCCAAACAGATGGCAATAAACGGGAGGAACTACAAACGCATATTAAATCATTATTACCCCGGCGCGAAAATAGAAAACATACATGCGAAAGAAAGGTTACAAGGTGATAAGGTGATAAGGTGATAAGGGAAAAAATGGGAGATAAGAAAACAGCCATTGCCGATAATATCGCGGATTTGTCCGAGTTCAGAACATTGAATGCAGAAGAACTGATAGCTCCGCATCCTGCCGAGCCGAGGGATTCCGCGCGTCTGATGGTATTGAATAGGAAATCCGGAGAGATTTCTCATTCTTTTTTCAGGGACATCTGTAATTTTTTAAGACCATTAGATTGTCTCGTGCTGAATAAAAGCAGGGTCCGGAAAGTCGGACTCCGGGGACGAAAGGAAACCGGAGGAAAAGTTGATTTGCTTCTTATAAAAGCAAAAGACCCTGAGTGCAAAACATGGACCGCCCTTTCCGGAAAAATTTCACCCGGCAATATCGTGATTTTTGAAGGAGGAAACCGGGCAAAGTGCCTTTCAAGAGAGGCGGGCGGAAGTTTTATCTTTGAATTCTCGGCTCCGGCGGATTCAAATTACCTTGATTTATACGGAAAAATGCCCCTGCCGCGCTACATAATAAAATCCAGAAAGAAGTTGTCTATGACCGGCGCGAAAATAGATGACGACAGGGATTACCAGACAGTTTACGCCGGCGTCCCCGGCTCAATAGCCGCTCCCACAGCTGGATTCCACTTCACCGGGGAACTCCTGGAAAAACTGAAAGAACAGGGAATAAAAACCGTATATACAACTCTTCACATAGGATGGGGCACCTTCAAACCCGTCCGGGCGTCAAATCCGGAAAAACATCTGATGCTCGGAGAAGAATGTCATATTTCCGGGGAAGACGCCGAAATCATAAATCAGGCCAGAGCGTCTGGGAACAGAATCATTCCCGTGGGGACGTCTTCAATGAGAGCGCTTGAGACGTTCTATGGAGAAAACGGAATGCTTGGCTGGGGCTCAAAAACAGCGGACATTTTCATATATACGGGATACGGGTTTAAAACGCCGGACGCCTTTATAACCAACTTTCATCTGCCTGATTCGGCGCCCCTTTACATGGCGGCAGCATTCGCAGGAAGAAAAAATCTTCTGAAAGCGTATTCCGAAGCAGTATCCCGGAAATACAGATTTTATTCATACGGCGACGCCATGATGATAGTATAAAAACAGATAGAGATTAAGTGATTTAGTTTTTAATTTTTTGAGTTCTTAAACTCAATCACTATTTACTTAATCACTTAATTATTCTTTGATTATGACTTATTTTGAAATAACGGCTAAAGATAAAGAGACAAATGCCAGGACCGGCATATTGAAAACCAGCCATGGTCCGGTTCAAACTCCGGTTTTCATGCCCGTGGCGACCCATGGCTCGGTAAAAGCGCTGTCCCAGTCAGACATTCAGAAAATAGGCTCGGAATGCATCCTTTCCAACACTTATCATTTATACCTGAGACCCGGAATTGAAACTTTAAAAAAATTTTGCGGGCTTCACAATTTCATGAATTATCATAAACCGATTCTTACGGATTCAGGCGGATTTCAGGTCTACAGTTTGAGTAAATTGCGCAAGATTACGGAAAACGGAGTACATTTCTTTTCACACTGGGATGGAAGCAGCCATTTTTTTACTCCGGAACGGGTTATAGATTATCAGGCAGTCATAAACTCAGACATCTGGACATGTCTTGACGTATGCCTTGAAAATCCGGCAAGCTATGAACAGGCAAAAGACGGCCTGAAAAAAACCATGAAATGGGCGGAAAGGTCTGCGGAACACTTTGCAGTTCTCAGGAAGAAACATCACGGGGATACGCCCCCTTTGCTGTTCGGAATAGTCCAGGGAGCGGTGTTTGAAGATTTAAGAAAAGAATCGGTTATTCATCTCTCCGATATCGGAGTGGACGGGTTTGCCATAGGCGGGCTCTCAGTGGGTGAAACTAAAAAACAGATGATGGAAACCCTTGTCGCGACCCTGCGTCATATACCGAAAGAAAAACCCGTCTATTTCATGGGACTCGGCACCCCCGAAGACATCTGGAACGCGGTTGAAGCGGGAGTGGACATGTTTGACTGCGTCCTGCCGACAAGAAACGCTCGCAACGGCCAGGCGCTTACTTCAAAAGGAAAAATATACGTAAAAAATTCCTGTTATAAAAACGACATAACCCCCCTAGATCCGGAATGCGACTGCGAAACCTGCCTGAATTATGCGAAGGGATACCTTTCTCATCTGTATAAAACAAGAGAACTGCTTTCCCACAGGCTCCTTTCCATTCACAATCTGAGATTTCTGATAAACCAGCTGCACGCCGTACGCAAAGCGGTAAAAGAAGGGAATTTTAAGGAAAAGAAACGGGAATTTTTTGAATCTTATTTACCCCGTTAGAGAAATTATTACCTTCCCCCTGGCGAACGAAAAGATGAGCGGCAAAAACCGCAGGTTTTTGTCCGCTCTATTGAGTTGTTAGACATTTTTATTTTTTTTCAAGTAATTAGCGTCTATTTTATCTTTTTCCCTATTGGTGGATTGTTTATTTTTGATAAGATTCTCTTTTGATATGAATGGTATTTTGAGGCTCTCGATTTCTATAAGTTCTTTTGTTTTGTAGGCTTTTTCAAAAATTACGCCATCAATATGCGTAATCATATCAATGCGGCGAGGAGCGACTCCTATTTGAAAAATTACGCCTTTTTTCGCAAAGGCTTTTTCGGTTATGTCTAATAGAGGGGCGCCGAATTCAGAAAGAGATCTGTATATTTTTTTTGAATTTTCGGCAGATGTCTCTACCCATATATCAAAATCCCCTGTGGCGCGAGGATAGCCATATGCACCCATAGCATATGCGCCAACAATGAGGAATTTCACCTCATTGTTTAATAAAATTTGTAACATTTCTTTGTAATCTTCGTTCAACATATGGCGATTTCCTTAATGACCACAATTCGGCCGTAAGTTCCCACATAAAAGAAATTCTTTCTGCGGGAGATATTTTTGCAAAACCCTCATCATTTTTCGATATTTTACCAATATAGATTTTATTCCGATTCACTTTCATATAACAAATATTCTACCATAATTTTTTGTTTTTATAGGTCTCGACGATAGGCTGAGCCGCCGCGTGCCCCGTATGCCGACCGCATATTTATGACACGCATATTTATGCGGAAGCTTGCGTTCTTAAAATTTGTTAAAATAATCTATTATTCTGATTTGACTTGGAGGTTAAAATGAACGCACAATCTTCTGTATGGATGAATTTCGTTCCGCTTGTCTTTCTAATCGTAATATTTTATCTCCTGCTTATAAGACCTCAGCAAAAACAAATGAAAGAAAGAAGAAACATGATGGAGGCTTTGAAAAACGGCGACAAAGTCCTGACGACAGGCGGCATAATCGGCGTCATAAACGCCATAAGGGGAGACGAACTTGAGATGGAAATAGCAAAAAACGTGAAAGTCACGGTTGTAAAATCCGCCGTAGCGTCGGTGTTGACTAAATAGTTTGAGGTTAAAAATATGAATAAACTTCAATGGAAGCTGGGAATAATACTCGGGCTGGTGATACTTTCAATCTATCTTATCTATCCCACGCTTGAATGGTACACAAAATCTCTCTCGGAAAGGCAAAAACTTGAAGCCGTCAGAATGCGGCCGAAAAAAATTCTTAACCTGGGCCTGGACCTGAAAGGCGGCACCCACATGCTCCTGGAACTTGAAACCGACAAGCTGGACAAAAAGGAAAGCGTTCAGGACGCGATGGCCAGGGCCATAGAAATTATCCGCAACAGGGTTGACCAGTACGGGGTGGGCGAGGTTCCCATCTCCAGACACGGAGAAAGATGGATTGCGGTTGATTTGCCCGGCATTTCAAACACCGAAGAAGCGGAAAACATCATAGGAAAAACCGCTCTGCTGGAATTCAAACTCGTAGACGCCGGGGAGCAGGCTCAGAAGGTTCTTGAAAAAATAGATTCATTGGCCGGTTCTCCTTTTGACGGGAAAGGGAAACTCCTGCCTGAAATAGAAAAAGAGCTTCCCAAAGGAACCCGGGTTCTCAAAGCCGCCGCGCAAGAAGATGCAAAAACGCGCTATTACGTCGTGGAAGCCACTGCCGCGATAACAGGAGCTTATCTTGAAAACGCCCGCGTTGAAACCGACAACCAGTTCGGCTACCCGAACATAGGATTTACTTTTAATAAAGACGGAGGAGTGATTTTTGAGAAATTCACGGCCAGTCATGTCGGAAAATTTCTCGCCATAGTCCTTGACGACATAGTTCACTCGGCGCCCACGATAAAAACAAGGATAGGCGGGGGCAGGGGCGTGATTGAAGGAACATTCACCCTGCAGGAAGCGAGAAACCTTGCCATTGTGCTGAGAGCAGGAGCGCTTCCGGCTCCGGTAAAAATAATTGAAAAAAGAGTGGTGGGCCCCGGCTTAGGAGAGGATTCCATAAAAAAGGGCATAACCGCTTCTGTCATAGGCTTCTTATTCGTGGTGGCTTTTATGATATTTTATTACAGAGCCGGAGGATTCGTCTCAGATATAGCTTTGTTCTTGAATTTTGTGTTCCTCATGGCTGCAATGAGTTATTTTTCAGCCACCCTCACCCTCCCGGGCATAGCGGGCGTGATTCTGAGTCTGGCAATGGCCATAGACGCAAACGTTTTGATTTTAGAAAGAATGAGAGAGGAACTTGAACTCTCAAAACCCATACCACTGGTCGTCCCGACCGGCTATGAAAAAGCCTGGAGCGCCATTCTGGATTCAAATGTTACCACATGGATAGCCGGCATATTCCTGTTTCAGTTCGGTTCGGGCCCGGTGAAGGGTTTTGCCGTCACGCTGACATTAGGCCTTTTAATCGGCGTGTTCACGTCGGTCTTCGTGACCAGGGCGATTTACGAATTCTGGCTTACCTCAAACCCGAAGCGGCTCAGCATATAATAGAGGATTAGAGGACTGGAGGAATAGTAATGATTAAACTGATTAAGAAAACGAATATTAATTTCATAGCAAAAAGGCATATTTTTTTCGCCATATCCGGCATACTCGCGGTCTCGGGAATAATTTCAATAGTTTATAAAGGAATAAATCTGGGGCTGGATTTTACCGGCGGGACCATGGTGCAGGTGCAGTTTGAAAAGCCCGTTGACATAGCCCTGATAAGAAAAGCCGCGCAGTCTGAAAAAATAGAGGCTGTAATTCAGAGCTTTTCCGGCAACACCATGTTTTCCATAAAAGTCAAGGGAAAGCAGGAAGAAGTGAATGAAATAGCAAACAAGATTTTAGGCGCGTTGAAAAACGGCATACAGGGCAATAATTTCACTGAAGAAAAAAGGGACTTTGTAGGCCCGATTGTCGGAAGGGAACTGACTAAAAAAGCCGTCTTTGCCATCATCCTCTCCCTGTTCGGAATAATAGTTTACGTGGCTTTCAGGTTTTCAAACCCCATATGGGGAACGGCCGGCGTGATAGCCCTGCTTCACGACGTCTTTGTCACAGTCGGCGCGCTCTCCATCACTAACAGGGAACTGGACCTTGTGATAGTGGCGGCGCTGCTCACCATTGCGGGATATTCCATAAACGACACGATAGTTATATTTGACAGAATGAGGGAAAATATGAAAAAATTCCCGAAAATGCCTCTGGGCGACCTCATAAACGTAAGCGTAAACGAAACCCTTTCAAGAACCCTCATCACCAACTCCACCGTGCTTGTGGCCGTGCTAATCCTGTTCCTCTCGGGAGGAGTGGTGATTAACAATTTTGCCTTTGCAATGCTGATAGGAAGCATCTCGGGGACTTATTCCACGATAGCCATAGCCACTCCTCTGGTGTATCAGTGGGAAACACGGGGAAAGTGAACTGCAGTAACCAGTGGCCAGTAACCAAGTAACCAGTAACAGCAACGGCAAAAACTGCGGTAACCGGTAAAATATATCATGAAGAAAATCAAAAAGCTGAAAATTCCGATTTACATACATGAGATAGCCAGAAAAGCCAAAAAACAAAAAATAAACATGGAAGAAGCGGGATTGAAAGATCAGCAGGCTCTGAAAGAATTTGTGTCAACGCTCTATTCTTCAACCGAACCAGCCGTTGTTTTTGATCGCTTCCCGCCCGACTCTAATTCCGGCAAAATAACCTCCGCTCCCGGCGCCGCTTTTTCCTGCGGCGTCATAACGTTAGGTTCCGCAGTTGAAGATAAAATCAAATCAATCAAGAACCCCGCCCTCTCCCTGACGGCAGACGTTTCTCTGAACGTCATGCTCAATACCGCCGTCGACCTTGTCAGGGAATTTATATCCCAGGAGGCGGAACCTGACGGTTTTAATATCGGACAGGTTTGCCATTTAAATCCCCCTCTTTCCCCCTTTGATAAAGGGGGATGGAAGGGGGATTTTGCCGCTGCCGAACCTGCTGTTCTTGAAACCCTTCTGAAAAAACTGGGCTCTGAAAAGATAGGCGTTAAGATGGAAAATCAAGCCCTGAGTCCCGCATATACCGCAATTTTTACCGTGCCGTGGCTTCCAAGAAAGAAAAAAAATAAATGAATGTTATTCTGCTGTTCCTTATACCCCTGCTTGCGCGTTTTTATATCAGACTCATAGGCCTCACAGCCAGAATCACCATAAAACACACAAATCCTGGCCACTATTCCCTACACCCTACACCCTACACCTTACACCCTATGATATACGCGGTCTGGCACTGTCAGGAGATACTCATGATTTATCTCCACAAAAACCAGAAATTATGCGCATTGGTAAGCCTAAGCAAGGACGGCGAATACATGGCAAGAATCCTTGAGGGTTTAGGCTATACGTGTATAAGAGGCTCAAGCACTCTGGGCGGTTTCATGTCTCTGAGAGGACTTATAAAAGCGGCAAAATGCGGTTTTTCAATAGCTCTTACTCCTGACGGGCCCAAAGGTCCTCCGCTCAAAATCAAACCGGGGATAACATATCTTGCTCAGAAAGGTTCAATACCCATACAGCCGATAGCCTGCGCTCTTTCAAGAAAACTGATTGTAAACAACTGGGAGCCATACATGGTTCCGCTGCCTTTCTCAAGAGCGGCCGTAGTCTATGGCAGTCCGATTTTCGTTTCCGAAACAGATTTAATTGACTCAAAAACGCTTGAACTTGAAAACGCGTTAAATTTACTCACGGAAGAAGCGGAAGATATGGTAAGTGGTAAAGGGTAGATTATGGGAACCTTTTTATTTTTTCTATACAATTTTTTAACTCCTTTCATAGCATTAATATATCTGGCTTTCTTCATTCTCTCGCCCAGAAGACTCCTGCTTAAAAATCTCCCGGTTGAACTCAAAGAAAGATTAACCCCGCGGGTTGGGAATCTAACCCGCGGGGTTAGCCCGGTGTGGATTCATGCCGCTTCTGTGGGAGAATTGAAAGCCATAAAACCGGTTCTGGAAAAAATCAGAAAAAATAAGCCGGAAATTCCGGTTTTGATAACGACTTCAACGTGGTCGGCAAGAATTGCCGGCCTGAAGACAAATCTTTCTACAAGGCTGATTCCCCTTGATTTCTTTCCTTTAATGAAAACTTTCATAAAGAAACTTAAACCACGGGCGCTGATACTCGCGGAAACCGAAATATGGCCGAATCTCCTCTGCCTGGCGCAGTCTTCGGGAATAAAGATTTTCATTGTAAACGGCAGACTCTCTAACAAGAGCTACGGATTTTACAAATTAATCTCTCCATTGATTGAAAAATCCTTCAAAAATATTGAAAAAGCCCTGGTTCAAACCCGCGCCGACGCTGAAAAATACGGCAGGTTCATCAGAGATACCGGGAAAATTACAATAACAGGCAACATCAAATATGATTTTATGCAGCCGTCTGATGAAAATGAAAAAAGAACGGGTATCGGTCCAGTTACGGATATTATTCCGGTCATTGAAAAACTTAAATGGCGGGACAAGCCGATTTTTACCGCAGGCAGCACTCATCCGCACGAGGAAAAAATAATAATTGACAGCTTTATGTCATGCAGGGAATCTCATAAAAGTTTAAAGCTTGTAATCGCTCCCAGACACCCTGAGACTTCCGGAGAGACAGCCGCTCTTTTAAATTCAAAAGGCCTTAAATTCATCAAATGGAGCGAACTGAGCGTAGAGCGTAGAGCAGAGAGCGTAGAGGAGCTTGAGGCTGTTCTTGTTGATGAAATCGGCCTGCTTCAGGAATTCTACAAAATCGCTTCAGTCGCCTTCGTAGGGGGAACCCTCGTTAAAATAGGAGGGCATAATCTCCTTGAACCGGCCATGTTTTCAAAGCCTGTTTTGTTCGGCCCGGATTACCGGAATGCAAAAGAAGCGGGAGACGCCTTGTTGCTCAACAGAGGCGGGTTCATCGTGCATGACGCAGGAGATTTGTCAGCCAGGCTGAAAGTTATGATTTCCGACAAAAATCTTCTCAAAACCGTTGGTGAAAATGCCAAAAAAACTCTTGAAAGCCTTCAGGGAGCCACTGAAAAAACAATCAAAATTTTGTCGGATTACTTATAAAAATTTTCAAAATCAATCCTTTCTTTTTCAGGATTGTTTTCTATATATTCCCTAATTTTAGCCAATGCTCTTTCACACCTGATAACATGTTCATAATAATTCGGCTGCCAGAATCTTTTCCCAATAAAACCATTTTTCTTTATTCTCAATGTTGTTTTTGATTTAAAATCTTGAATGTAGCGGCAAAGCGGCAGCTTTGCTTCTTCTAAAACCAAAATAAAATGCAGATGGTTAGGCATTAATTTGTAGTAATCCAGTCCAACACCTTCGCATTTATTAAAATTGTGTAGATTTTTTTCAATTATTTCTTGATATTTTTGGCAGAGCTTCGCTCTGCAGCTACAACAAATTGTCACAAAATAATAACCATTCGCTGAATAATCGTATTTTTTCAATCTAATATTCTTTCTGTATTTTGTTTGCATACAGTTACCTTTTTATTCTTAAACTGCTTGTTTTTCTTTAATGAATTTAGAATACCACTCTTTGTAATCTTTATGAGTAACAAGATGAATCTCAAAAGGATTGACAAAACCAATAATATTCTTGAGTCTGGCAATTAGTTTGGATTTTTGGCAGGATTCTATGGGTTTATGAGAAACAACCAGAACATCAACATCGCTATTAGGGCCGAAATCTTTTCTTAAAATAGAGCCGAATAAATATATTTCCATGTCTCCCAAATTTTCGTTAAAAAACTTTTTTATTAAAAAGAGATTATGCTCTAAATTAGCAAGATATTTACTTCTTTCTTTGGCTCTTTCTTTTAACAAATCAAAATATCTCATTATTTTTCAGTTTCAATTATCTTTTTTAACTTTTCCACAAACTTAATCATTTTTTGTAGTTGAGTTGGGAAGAATTCTACCGGGAGGTAGCGACTTTCAATATAAGCAATTTCTAAATCAGCAATAACTTCCTGGTAATTTTTAATTAGCTTTCCAATAATCTTTTTTTGGCTGCTGACTTTTTGAAGGTCTGCCAGCAACCTTGAAATTTTGTGTGTTTTTTCAAAATCTCCCAATTTTTTCCATAATCCATATTTCAGGAATAGTTGGCTGGATTGTTCCAAATTAAAAGCGGATAAATCATATTCTCTTCTTTTGAAAAGTTCAAGAGCATTTTTAAAAAACCTATCAGCTCTATCTTTTAATATTTCCCCTTGTTTCATAATAATATCTTACAAAAACAAAAATTAAGAAACAATCAAAGTTCAAAAGACTATTCACCCTCACCCTTCCCTCTCCCTTTAAGGGAGAGGATTATTCTAACAGTTACCTTTTTTAAACAAACGGCCAACCAGAAAAAGTAGCCTGTCCCCTTTATC
>JACQWV010000101.1 GCA_016209085.1 Elusimicrobiota bacterium | reverse complement strand
GGCGAATAGAGTCTGTTTTCTTGGGCGGGAAGATTTTACTTTTATAAACTTCTGTTCGCGAAGTATTTTTGCAACCTCTGTCCCCAGAAAATCAAAGAAATCCTTTCCCAGGCGCTTGCGTCTCTCTGAAAGTATGCCGGCGCTGATTTGAATGTCTGGAATGTAATATTCGCGGCCGCAGAACGCCTGTATATACGGGTTTTCCCTGAACTCCTCTATTGCTTCTTCATCGCTCAAATCTTTTATGTATTTAACTATCAGGAGACCGCATATAAGACGGCTGTCTTTGGCAGGTCTGCCGTAATCCGAGAAATATCTGCCGTACATTTCATCCATTTTTTCCCACGGAATGATACCTGCAAGCCTGAGCCATTTATTTTCCGAATGAATTTTGGTTCCAAGATGGAAAAAATCCTTAAAAAGCGCCTGAACTTTTTTTTCAGATCTGTACATAAGCTCATCCTGGTTTAAAGCATTTCCTGCATCTGGCTTCGTATTTATCCGATGCCCCGACCTCTATGCGTTTTGCACTGTCCGTAAGCCTCTGGCTGAAATGAGCGGGATTTCCGCACACCATGCAGATAGCAAGATTTTTGGTCGCATACTCGGCCACGGCGATGAGCTTTGCCATGTTTAAAAAAGCCTCTCCGCGGTAATCCTGGTCAAGCCCGGCAACTATCACTCTTTTACCGGAGTTGGCAAGCTTCTGGCAAACCTCAACCACTTCATCTGTGAAAAAATGCGCCTCGTCTATGCCCACGACCTGAGTATCGTGCTGGGTCATTTTTAATATCTCTTTTGCGGTTCTGACTGATTTTGAAGGTATCATTGACTTGTCATGGGAAACAATGTGCTCCTTCGTATATCTTGTGTCAAGATGCGAATTAAATACCTGAACTTTCTGTTTTGCTATGCTGGCAAGTTTGAGTCTCCTTATTAATTCCTGCGTCTTGCCTGAAAACATGCTCCCGCATACGACTTCTATCCATCCCGTATTAGACGAAACATTGAATATCATAAATCCTCCAGTCCTGTGAAGTATTCCCATGTTTTCAAAAGCCCTTTTTCAAAGCTGACCCGTGGCTATGTTGTAAACTTCCCCTGAAATGTTTTTAGCGAGCGCGGCTTTTATGTTGGCATCCACCACGTTTGAGACGTACGTGAAATCCCTTGCCTGTTTCCCGTCCCAGTGAATTTCAAGGGATTTTCTCTGTTTTAAAAGATCCATAAACCTGGGTATGACTGCGGAATACATGGATTCAGGATCCTGCCGCGGACCGAATACGTTAAAATATCTCAGGGAAACCGTTTCAAGCCCGTATGTCCTGGCAAACATGACGCAGTAATTCTCCGCCGCCAGTTTGCTTACGGCATAAGGAGAAATGGGGGTCGGTTTCATGTCTTCCCTCTGCGGAAACCTTTTTGAATCGCCGTATACGGAACTGGAAGACGCGTATACCACCCTTTTAACGCCGGCATTCTTTGCGGCTATCAGAAGATTCAGAGTGCCTTCCACGTTTACCTGATTGGTTTCAAAAGGATTGTTTATGGATTTGGGAACGGACCTCAAAGCGGCCTGATGGAGAACTAACGCCGCTCCTTTCAGGGCTTTCTTCAAATCAGCCAGATTTCTTATGTCGCCCTTCAGCAGTTCAACCCTGCCGATAAAATTTTTTATGTGTTCTTTTTTGCCGGTGGAAAAGTTGTCAAGGATTCTGACCTTCTCCCCTCTTCTGACGAGTTCCTCCGCGATGTTTGACCCTATGAATCCCGCCCCCCCGGTCACGAGCCATATTTTTTTGCTCATATTTTTAAGTTTATCATTGTTGGTTTTTATTGGTGAAATCCCGCGTCTATTTTGTAATGTTATAGAACTTCATACTGCCTATTAATAATTCGCTTAAACTCCTCGGATATTCTATGCCAATCAATAATATCAACGCGGAAGGGGACATCGGATTCTTCAAATTCTTCTTTAAGCTTCATCAAGACTTTTGAATTAACCTTTGTTTTTGCCACAATAACCAAATCCAAATCTGAATATATTTTAGATTTTCCTACTACGCGGGAACCGAAAGCTCTTATTTGGGCATCAGATAAATGCTTTTGCAGTATCCTCTTAATAGTCAAAAGATACTGTTTAGGCGCGTTAATCATTTTTGCTTTCCAGTTTCTTCAACAGCAATTCCGCATCCCTAATAAATTTTATGGCTTTCTGGTAAACCTCTTGCGCAGTATCAGGGTTATAGGTATGCGCGATTTCGTTTCTTGCTTTAGTATACTCAAACCATAATTCCACATTCTCTATCAACTGCTTTTCCGCAGCGATACGAAAGACTTCTTTTCTTGTCGCGCCGTCAACAGACGCTCCTTCGCCGTTGGCTTCAAGCCATCGTTTTATAAACTTCCAGCACAGTTCATAAGTGAATTCAAAAGTTTGTATAACTCCAGCCCTGATAACTTTTTCCTGTTCACTGTCGCTTGCCCCTTTAATGTGAGAAGAAGCAACTTCTAACGCCCGTTCAAGGGAATTAACCGCCTTTTGCAAACTGCTTTACTGGTTACTGTCTTTTAATCCCTTTCCTCGTCCTCTTTTCTCCATGGATGCCAGAACCCGTCGGATTCGGCTCCTATGGCGCTTCTTCTCTGCCTGTCGTTTATCTTCAGATTGACCATGAAGAAAAATTCTTTTACTCCGGGCCGGAAAGTCAGCCTCCATTTGGTTCTAAAGTCATGAAAATCCTTGTATAAAAGCAGGCTCTTCTCAAAAAAGCTTAAACCTTTAAAATCCATGTCGTCCTCTATCTGCATTTTGTAACGCAGGATTGCTTCCATTCTCCACGATATTTTTCCGGGTTTGATTCCGAAAGTCTGATGGAACAGATATTCTCTGCGAACGGCTGCGTAATTGGAAATTCCAAGGCCGAAATAATTTTCATCGTCCCCGGTCATGACCTGCGATATAAAGCTCTCGTTTCCGGAAGCGATGTCGTAAACGTCCTGTACGTATAAATTAAGATTAGACGAGGGGGCATAGGAAACGTCAAGAGTAATCGGCGAGAACCTCTCAGCAAAAGACATGGCCGGATACTCCTTCAAGTCGTACGAGGTTCTTGCCCTGACAAAAATCTTGCCGGAAGGTCTTATAAAAGTCTCGTGCGAAAGAGTCTCCTCCTCAATGCCTTTGTCCGGGTCTGAGACGTCGTCCCTGAATCTGCCGATTTCAAGGCGTTTCCTGATGGAATATCCCATGTCAAAAGAACCCCAGAGTTTGCTCCAGCGTAAATTTATCCTTGTTCCGTATCTGCCGGTCCAGGCCGTATCCGTATACGGGCTCGTGGAAATAAAAACCGATTCTTCATAAAAAAGAGCGGGATAAAGCGTAATGCGTTTTGAAACCGGGTAATTATAGGAAACAGTCCAGTTTGTTTTGCCTGTTTTTTCCCGCCACGGCACATCGGCGCGGCTTAGGCTTTCAAAATACGCGTTGAAAGTGTTTAAAAACGGAAGTCCCGGAAATTTCAGCGGAATGGTCTGGAAATCGATTCTCGGGGCAGCTTCCGCTGATTTATAAAAACCCGAGCGGTCCGGCGTTATCCGGTAGTCTTTGTAAAACGTAATTCTCGTCACCGTGAAATTTGAATTTCTTACGATTGCGCCGTTCGCCTGCTTGTCGGGACTTACGGCAAAGGGGTTTGATCTGAAAAAATCATTGTTAAATCCGGGGTCCGACATAAGCCTGAAGTATGACTGGAGATAATAATTCACGTCCGAATTCCTCGGGAGAGTTCCCAGTTTCTGCCACTGGCCTCCGCTCAAGCCCCATCTGTAGCCTGGAAGGCCGCTTTCCTTTATGGAATAAATAGAAAGGTTTATTCTTCTGTCGTCCTGTTTATGATGGTCTATTTCCGCGCCTGTTCCGAATCCCTTTTTTGAAAAATAATCCAGGAAAAGTTTTCCCCCCAGCTCCGGGCTGAATCTGCGGCTCAGGGTGGTTTTGACGTAAAAACCGTTTCTATCGTCGTATCCGGGTCTTATTGTCGTGACAAAAGGAGCGTCGGAGCCAAGCGGCTTGTAAATGACCGGAAAATAAAAAACCGGAATTTTTCCCACGTAAAACAGATTATTATACGCGGTAAATTTCCTGCCCGGCTCCAGTATCATCTTTGAGGATTTTATTTTGTAATGCGGACTGAGGAAATCGCAGGCCGTAATCCGGGCTTTTCTGTAAACATATCTGTCCTTCGTGACTTCAATGCGCCGTCCCGTAAAAATGAAATTATCCGAGTCAAGCCTGCCGTTCCTGATACTGCCCGTATTTTTATCATAGTCGAAAAAACCCCACTCTCCGGAAACGAGGTTTCCCTGCCTGTCCAGCATTTCCAGACTTCCCGGAGAATGGATGACTTTGCTTGAAGTGTAAATCTGGACCTCGTTTGAAGTGATTCTCCTTTCAATAGAGTTGTCCGTAGACATTGCGTCTATCACGACTTTCTCTTTTAGACGGAAGCTTCTGTCCGTGTCCGAGAATTCAACCTTTTCACAGCTAAATCTCACGCGGCTTGTTTCAGTGGAAGGGAAAATATTCCAGGACGGCGACTGGCCGTAAGCGACAGGTAAAAAAATCAGGAAGGAAAAGAAAAGTGTTTTCATTACTCAAGGTTGATGTACTTCTCTATTCCGAAAAGCGCGGCGCCAAGACACCCCAGGTCCGCGTTTTGGGAGACGACGATTTTCAACCGCTCAAAAGGAGTTTTTATCGTCTGCCTTGAAAAGACTTCTTTAAGACCGCTCATGAAATATTTTGAGGCTTTGGAAACTCCGCCGGTAAAAACAAGGCTCGCGGGATTAAGAATCAAAACCGCGCCTGAAAGGCCTTTACCGAGATTTACTCCGAATTCATGCCATATTTTAAGAGCTGTTTTGTTTTTCCCGGCAGCCGCCCGCGTAAGGCAGATTGTGTTGAATTTCACGCGTTCCGGTCGGGCGGCATAGCCCCCACACCAACCGGGTTGGTGTCTGGGGGAGCGCCCGACACCTGATGAGGTCGTCGGCATAGCCTCCGACACCTGTGGCCGCAGTGCGGCTGTTCCGCCGGAGGCTCGTTGTTCCGGGCCCGAATACTTTCTTACAAAAGCTCCCGTGTCGCGAATCAGACTTGCGGCATAATCCATCAAAGCATAACTGCCCACATAAGCCTCCATGCATCCGCCGGCGCCGCAATGGCAAATCCTGCCGCCCTCTGCTATCTTCACATGCCCTATTTCCCCGGCCGAGCCGTTTGAGCCGTGATACAGGTTTCCGTTGATTATCAAACCCCCTCCCACTCCGGTCCCGAGAGTCACGGCCAGCACGTTTTTATATTTCTTCTTTAATTCCACCGCGTACGCGCCCCATGCCGCCATGTTTGCGTCGTTTTCAAGCACGCAGAACAGGCCTGTTTGTTTTTTTACCGGCCCTGCCAGCTCCACGTTTTTCCAGCCTCTCAGGTTGGGGGAAAACCTCAGAATTCCTTTTTCCGGGTCCACGTCGCCCGCAATTCCCATGCCGATTGACTTTACAGCCGGGTCAAATTCTTTTTTCCATTCGTTCGTAATGCGGCATAATTCTTTTATAAAACTGCCGCAGGTTTTATAATCAGCAGTGCGGAACTTTGTTTCTTTAAGTATTTTCCCCGCATTATTTACTACCGCCATTTTAGTGTTCGTGGCGCCGATATCTATGCCTATGCCGATCATACCTTTTCAACCCCCGATTTTTGAAGAATTTCCAACGCCGCTCCCACGAGATAAAAAGAGCCGATCACTGCCGCGTATTTTGACTTTGACGCCGATTCCAAAGCCGCTTCTATGCTTGAATGAACCTCAATGTCGCAGTCATTGTTTACTTTTGAAAATTCGTCTGAAAGCAGATGCGGGTCAAGAGCCCTTGAATAATCCGAAGCAGTAAACACGATTCTTGAGACATGAGGAGCGATGAATTTAAGAACGTTCTTATAATCCTTTTCCATCAGCATTCCGAACACGAAAGCGGCATCCCTGCCGTAAAAAGGGGATTTCTGAAAGGTATGGATGAAAGACTCCATCGCTTCCATGTTGTGGGCGCCGTCAAGAATAAAAACCCGGCCGCCGTTTACTATAATCTGAAATCTGCCGGGCCAGTTTAAGTTTTTAAATCCGTTTCTGATAGCCTCTTCGCTTACGGCGAATCCTTTTTCAGCCAGGATCCTGATTCCCTCAACCGCAATTGATGCGTTTAACGCCTGTTTGTCGCCGATAACGCCGACTTCATAGTTTTTTCCGTTGTTCCTGTTCAGAATTTTCATCCGTCCGGAATCCCAGCCGTATTCCTCTATTCTGAAAAAAGGGTCAACGAATACGAGCCCGGATTCCGTTTCAAGAGCGGACTTTCTCAGGGCGTTCTCTACTTCTTCTTTGAGACGCGGACTTATGCATACCGAGCGCTTTTTCATTATGCCGGCCTTCTGCCAGCCTATTGAATAAAGGTCGTTTCCCAGAAATTTCGTATGGTCAATGTCCACCGAAGTGATAACGCACAAAACCGGGGAGCGAATCACGTTCGTAGTGTCTAATCTCCCGCCTATCCCGACCTCAAGCGCCGCGATGTCTACTCCCTTTCTGCAGAAAAATACGAAAGCCATGCAGGTGATGATTTCAAAAAAGCTAAGGTCCTCGCCGTTTTCAAAAACCTCCTGAAAAATCCGCGCGAATTCCTCCTTTTCAATTTTGTTCCCGTCAAGACGGATTCTTTCTCTTATGTCAATCAGGTGCGGGGAGGTGTAAAGGCCGGTCTTGTATCCGGCGGCTCTTAATATGCCGTCAAACATGGCCGCAGTAGAACCTTTGCCGTTGGTGCCGGTTATGTGGACGCATTTTATTTTGTCCTGGGGATTGCCCAGTTTTTCAAGGCACCTGTAGACTCTTTCAAGCCCGTTTTTCTTGACGAAACTCTGTCTTTCTATCAATATTTTTTGCGCTTCTTCAAAAGTCATATATAAGCAGTGTAAGTGCAAGTGCAAGTGTAAGTGTCAGTGATTAGTTTAGTGAATAGTGATAGTGTGGAGTAAATTATTTTTCTCCCTGATTCTGATACTGACACTAACCACTGGCACTAACTCCTGATTCTTTCTATCTTTGCGCCGACAGCTTTAAGTTTTTCCTCTATTCTCTCGTAGCCCCTGTCAATGTGATAAACCCTTCTTATAAATGACTGGCCTTTTGCGGCCAGGGCTGCGGTTATAAGACCCGCTCCCGCCCTTATGTCCGAAGCCATCACAGGAGCGCCTGTAAGTTTGTCAGCGCCGTGTATAAACGCCTTGTTGTTTGACAGGTAAATGCTTGCTCCCATTCTCATCAGTTCAGCCGCGTGTATGAATCTGTTTTCAAAAATATTTTCCTCTATCTCGCATTTGCCCCTGCATCTTGCCATATAAGCCATCCAGACGGCCTGTAAATCGGTCGGAAAGCCCGGATGCGGCTCCGTCTTTACGTTTACCGGAGCCGGCCGCAGGCCCGAAGATTCTACCAGCACCGCGTCTTTCGCCGCGCTTACGGAAACACCCGATTTCCGCAAAGCTTTTATGAGAACGGCTGAATTCCCCGGTTCGGCTCCGACAAGCCTTAACCGGCCGCCGGCAGCGGCGCACATAATCATAAAAGTGCCTGTTTCTATTCTGTCCGGAATCACCCTGTGCTTGAGGCCGGAAAGTTTTGAAACGCCTTTTATTTTTATCCTGGCAGTGCCGTCCCCTTCAATCCGCGCTCCCATGCTCCGCAGAGCTCCGGCAAGGTCGATAATCTCCGGCTCCATGGCGCAGTTTTCAAGCACGGTTGTCCCGGCTACGAGCGTTGCCGCCATCATCAGATTTTCAGTAGCGCCTACGCTCGGGAAGCGGAATTTTATCTTTGCGGGCCTGAGTTTTTTCGCGCTCAACGCCACGTCCCCGCGTTCATAGGTTATTTCAGCTCCGAGTTTTTTGAACGCTTCAAGATGAATGTCTATGGGTCTCACTCCGATGGAACATCCGCCCGGAAGAGAAAACCTGGCTTTTTTGAATCTGGCTAAAAGAGCCCCTGCCACAAGCACGGAAGCCCTCATTCTTCTGACTAAATCATAAGGCGCGTGATGTCTTATGCTGCCCCGCTCCTGGGCGCTGAACGTTCCGAACCCGAAACAGCATTTTTTGCCTAAATGATTCAGAAGGTCAAAAGACGTTTTTATGTCCATCAAGTCGGGAACGTTGCTTATTTCGCATTTCTCTACGGTAAGCAGGGAGGCGGCTATTATGGGAAGAGCCGCGTTTTTAGATCCGCTTATTTTAATCTCGCCGGAAAGCCGGTGCCCGCCGTCAATCGCAAAACTGTCCATAGGTGTCACACCCTTTAACTTCAGTGGATAGTGGTTAGTGATTGGTGGTTAGTTACTAACCACTCGGCACTCTCCACTATTCACTAACCACTGCAGTTACCTGTCCTTTTACAAACCTGTATCTGTTATTATAGTCTTTTATGAATTCCACTTTCCGCCACGGTTTTCCGGAAAACAAAGGCTCTATTTTTTGTTTCTGGTCAGCCCCGATTTCCATAAAAAGCGCTCCGGCGGGCCGAAGTTTCAAAGGCGCTTCCATGACAATGCGCTTTATCCATTTTAATCCGTCTTTCCCGCCGTCAATCGCTTTTCTCGGCTCAGCCCTGACTTCTGCGTCAAGCCCTTTTATAACGCAGACAGGTATGTACGGAGGATTTGAAACTATCAGGTGAAACGTGCCGGGAACGTCCTTAACGGAGCCGGCTTTCAGAAAAATCATTTTCTTTGACAAATTATGTTTAAGAGCGTTTTTTTTCGCAACTGCAAGGGCTTTGGCCGAAGAATCTACAGCTGTTATTTTGCAACTGAACAGCGCCGACGCAAGCGCAACGGCTATACAGCCCGACCCCGTGCCGAAATCCAGGATTCTAACGCTTTTCTTACCAATAAATTGCAGAATTTTTTCAACCAGCTCTTCGGTCTCGGGCCTGGGGATGAAAACGCCCGGACATACTTCCAGTTCAATGCCCATGAAATCATGAAACCCCGTCACGTAAGAAAGCGGGACATTGCCTGCTCTCTGTTTCAGAAGTTTTCTGTAAACTGAAATCCGGCTTTTTTCCACGGGCAAATCCGGTCCGGCAATAATTTCCAGGCGTTTCAATCCCAGAACGCTTGCAAGCAGCCACTGGGAATTAAGCTCAGGCTCGGATAACCCACTGCCTGCGAGATATTCAATCCCTTCCTTTACGACTTCAACCGCTGTTTTCATTGTTTCCGCAGTCTTAACTCCTCAAGCAATTTTTTAATATCTCCTTCAAGTATCTCTCCCATATTATGCCACGACTTTCCAAGCCTGTGGTCAGTAATCCTGCTTTGCGGGAAATTATAAGTCCTTATCTTCTCGGAACGCTCGGCGCCGCCGACCTGTTTTTTTCTTTCAGAAGCTATTGAATCATGCCGGGTCTCTTTTGCGGCAGCCGCCAGCTTGGCTGCGAGAAGCTGCATTGCCTTGTGCCGGTTCTGCCCCTGGGACCTTTCCTGCTGGCACTGAACCGTTATCTGGGTCGGTATGTGGGTTATTCTCACGGCTGTCTCAACTTTGTTTACGTTCTGTCCGCCGGCGCCGCCTGCACGGTAAGTGTCAATTTTAAGGTCTTTCGGGTCTATCCTGACTTCAACCTCGTCCGTTTCAGGCAGCACTGCCACTGTCACGGTAGAAGTGTGAATCCTGCCTGATGCCTCGGTTCTCGGGACTCTCTGAACCCTGTGAACTCCTCCTTCGTACTTGAGCCATGAATAGACTCCGTCCCCTTCGGAACAGCCGCTCTGCGGCCACAGGTGTCGGAGGCTATGCCGACGACTTACGTACAAAACCGCGCTTTTTACTCCTTTTAAACCCGTGGAATTGACATCAACTACGTCAACCTTCCACCCCATTGACATAGAGAACTTTGTGTACATTCGCGTCAAATCGGACGCGAAAAGCGAGGACTCCTCCCCGCCCACTCCGGCTCTTATTTCCAGAAACGCGTTTTTAAAATCGTCCGGGTCAGGCTGGATAAGCATCATTTCAAGCTCCGTCTCCAGTTTGTCTTTTTCCGATTTCAAACCGGTTACTTCAGACAGGGCAAGTTCGGCCAATTCTTTGTTCTTGTCGCCGGCTATTTTTAGGGTTTCTGTTACGGTTTTTTCAAGAGCCTCTATTTTGTCTTTTATCCGCATTATTGCCTTAAGCCGGCTGTGCTTCTTTGCAATCTCCTGCAGTCGGCCGGCAGGAACGACTCCTGAAGCAAGATTAGCTTCAATCTCAGCTATTTCTTCCCTCATCTTCTTAAAATCTTTTTCATCCATAATACTGAGCTTCGCAGTAAAACAAAAAACTGCCGCCTAAATTGTCGTTTGCATAATGACAATCAGGCAACAGTTTTTGTAATCCAAAGCTACTTCTCTGTCTTATCTTCTTTTTTTGCGGCTTTTTGGGTTTTGGCCAATTTCTTGGGCGTTGAAGAAAGAATCTTCTTTGCCTGCCTCAGAGCCGCTGTTTTTGCCGGCTTCATGGGTTTTCTCTCAATCATCTTGCCGCCGGTAGCGGCAAATCTCTTATGAAATTTTTCTACGCGTCCGGCAGTGTCAATCAGTTTCTGCTTTCCGGTATAAAAAGGATGGCACGCCGAACATATTTCAACCTTGATAACCGGTTTAGTTGAACGCGTGACAAAAGTGTTGCCGCAGGCGCAGGTAACTTCGCACAACCCGTATCTTGGATGTATGTCTGTTCTCATATTCACCCCGTGAAATAAGATTTGAGCCGCTTTTTTAAAAACATTTTTCCATAATGCGTTTTAAAATACTTTTCTCTTTTTGCGGCATCTTCCTGCGATAAACACGCTTCGTAATATATCAATTCTAACGGTCTTCTGTTTATGGTAGACTCAACAAACCCTCTTTTATGCTGGTCAAATCTTAATTTTAAATTTTTGGTAAAACCTGAGTATAACCTCTTGTCTTTCTGACTTTGCAAAACGTATGTGTAAAACATGACAAAAATTTAAAATTATTTCACGGGGTAAACCTCGTATTTTCATATATTTTAGCATATTTACCATGTGGAATAACCCTGTGGAATGCCGTTTCACGGCAATTTTGCCGTTAAGACAAAATTATTCCACAGGGTTATTTCTTTCCGAATTTTCTTTTGGGATTTATTGAACGGCCCTGCTTGTCTATTATTTCAAAATGAAGGTGGGGCCCGGTAGAAAGGCCTGTTGAGCCGACTTTGCCTATCACGCTCTTTCCTTTCTGAACGGTTACGCCGGGATTTACCATTATCTTTGAGAGATGCCCGTACCGTGTTTTGGAGCCGTCCGAATGCAGTATGTCCACGACCCATCCGTAGCCGTTCATCCATCCGGAAAAAATCACTTTCCCGGACCTTGACGGATAGACGCTGGTTCCGTACGGCATGGGTATGTCGCAGCCTTTATGGTAAAGAACTTTTTTTAAAATCGGGTGATACCTGTATCCCTGATAAGAACTTATCCTATAGGAATTAACCGGAATCCTGTAAGTGTCCAGGTCCCGATATATTCCCGGCAGGAGGATTCTTTCCCCTTTATAGAGTTTGCCCATGGTCAACAGCATTGAGGGAGGAAGGCCGTTGACCCTGACGATTTCCTGTTTCAGTTTTTCAATGCCGTCTCTGGATCTTTTGAATTGTCTTGCTATGGAATCAAGAGTTTCCTTATCCGACGCGGTTTCATAAAGCACGCCCTTTCCATTGTGAACTCTTATCCAGCCTCCCCGCTTCATGAAGATAAATTCGTTAAAATTAGTCCCCTGAAGGGACCTTACGTCAGTGCCGTACCTGGCGGCTATATTCTGCGTATTGTCCGCAATGCCTATTTTATGTCTCGTGTGAATGATTTTTTTCAGTTTTCTGAATATCTCCGGGACAGGCTGTTCGGGACCCGCCGGAGTTAAAACTGAAAACCTTGCGTAGTCTAAAGGCGGAGCCGCTGTTTTCTGAATCTGCGCAGACAGGAAAACGACAAAAATTGCAATAATTGCGAGGGGCAAACACCAGAGCAGTCCCTTACCCACTTGCAATCTCCATTGATTTCAGGAAATCTTTGTTGGATTTGGTAGCCGCAAGCTTTGTAATCAGCAGTTCCATGGCGTCCACTGATGAAAGAGGAGCAAGAACTTTTCTCAATATCCAGATTTTGTTGAGTTCATCCTCGCTCAGCAGAAGCTCTTCTTTCCTGGTGGAGGTTCTGTTGATGTCTATTGACGGGAATATCCGCCTGTCGGAGAGCTTTCTGTCAAGATAAATCTCGGAATTGCCCGTGCCTTTGAATTCTTCAAATATGACGTCGTCCATTCTGCTGCCTGTTTCCACAAGAGCAGTCGCTATTATGGTGAGAGAGCCTCCTTCTTCCATGTTCCTCGCTGCTCCGAAAAATCTCTTGGGTCTCTGCAGGGAAGTGGATTCAAGACCGCCGGAAAGCACTCTTCCGCTTGAAGGAGTTATGGTGTTATACGCTCTGGCAAGGCGGGTGATGGAATCCAGAAGGACAACCACGTCCTTCTTATGCTCCACGAGTCTTTTGGCTTTTTCAAGAACTATTTCAGCCACCTGCACGTGCCTGTCAGCCGGCTCGTCAAAGGTAGAGGCTATAACCTCGCCCTTTACCGACCTTTCCATATCCGTGACTTCTTCGGGCCTTTCGTCTATCAGCAGAACTATAAGATCCGCGTCCGGATGGTTTTCCGTTATGGAATTAGCCAGTTTCTGGAGAATTATGGTTTTGCCGGTCTTGGGCGCAGCCACTATCAACGCCCTCTGGCCTTTGCCCATGGGGCACACCAGATCAATGACTCTCGTGGTCAGTTCGTTTTTTGATATTTCAAGCATGTATCTCTTGTTCGGATGAAGCGGAGTCAGGTTGTCGAAAAACGGCCTCCTGAGCACGTCTTCTATTTCAATGCCGTTTACCGATTTAACCTGGAGAAGAGCAAAAAATCTTTCGCCTTCCTTCGGCGGCCTTATCAGCCCCGCTACAGTGTCTCCTTTGCGCAGTCCCAGTTTTTTTATCTGGGACGGCGACACGTAGATGTCTTCATGACTTGAAAGATAATTGTATTCCTGAGAACGCAGAAAACCAAAACCGTCAGGCAGTATTTCAAGCACCCCGGCTCCGGTGACTATGCCGGTCTGTTTGGCCTGCACTTCAATAATCTTGCCTATTATTTCCTGTTTGCGCAGTCCGGACACCCCGTCAATCTTGTGCTGTTCCGCTATTTTAAGCAGTTCAGCCACGGTAAGTTTTGCAAGAACAGCCACGTTCAGCGGCAAACCGTGGTGACGCGCAGCCGTTCCGCCGTTATTGCCGCTTGCTCCATTTGAGTTGTTTGTTTCCATTTTTCACCTCATTATTTTATCATTACCTTTAAAGCCGAGTATATGCTTTCCACCTGTCTGCAAAGATTTGCAGCGCATGAATTATTGCCTATTACGATATCCGCCAGCCTTGCCTTTTCAGCCGATGAGAACTGGGATTTTACCCTTGACATGAAGTTTCTCACGGACCACCCTCTTTCAGAAGCCCTGGAAAGTCTGCGCTTTAAATCCGCATCCACGCATAAGGTTACGTCAAAACAACCTGCAAGACCGGTTTCAAATAAAAGGGGTATGTCCACAATCAGTATTTTTTTGTCGGATTTTTTTATTATAGAAAGTATTTTCTGCAGTATTTCCGGATGAAGGAGGTTTTCAAGCCGCTTCCTCTCAGCGGGTCTGCGGAATATGATTTGAGATAACTTATACCTGTCTATGGAATTATTTTTGAGAAGGATTTTCTTCCCAAATCTGCCAACTATTTTATTATAACATTTTTTTGAGTTCAATGCCTCTCTTGCCATATTATCGCTGGAAATCACTCCGGCTCCCAGCTTCCTGAAATGTTCCATGGCGGTCGTCTTCCCCGACGCCACCTGTCCGGTCAAAGCAACGACTATCCTGCCTTTAGAGGCGTTCTTGAATTGTTTCAACAAACGGCATTTCTTCCGCATTTCCCTTTTCTCATTGGCGATACCCAATTTCCTTTTTCCTTCCTTAATCATCTTTTTTTTCTTCTCCCCTTATCACCCTATCACCTTATCACCTTTCTTGTTTCTTTATTTGTTTTCTTGAATATTTTTCAAGAAAAGCCCTCTCCCTGCCGCTGATGGACGATTCTCCTTCCCTGGAAATTTTTTCCAGGATACGGTCCACCTCTGCTTCAAGTTTACCCCTGTGAAATTGTACCGACGCAGCGTCGGGACACCGCCGCCAATAGCGGCGGATTTCACGGGGTAATTTAAAGTATGCGTATCCCACAGCCATGCCGCCCAGATGCGCCGTGTTCGCAACCCCGGAATTTGAACCGGAAAAGCTCGCAGCCAGTTCAAGCGCGGCGGCAATCAAAACCATCTGCCTTGAAGTGACCGGAAAAAGAAAGTAAAGATAAACTTTCTGGTCCGGGTAGAGCATTGCAAAAGCTATCAGCAGGCCGTATATGGCGCCGGAAGCGCCGACAACCGGTCTTGCGGAATTCAGGGAAAAAACAGTCGTAATCAGACCTGCCCCGATTCCCGTCAAAAGAAAATATAGCAGAAACGTCTTTTTGCCGAGGACGGGTTCAATAAATCTCCCGAACATCCAGAGCATGAAAACATTGATAAGAAAGTGCCAGAATCCGCCGTGAACGAACATGTAGGTGACCGCCTGCCACAGCCGGTAATCGTGCGCGAATTCATAAGGCACCAAGCCCAAAACGTAGTTGATGGTATTGCCCAGCGCCAGTTTAAGCGCATAACCGGCAAACATCAGGATGATCAGCCGGCGCGTAACTGGCGGCAGGTCAAAAAAATAACTCAGAATCAATTTCATAAGCATTATGCAGCATTCAGCTGCCGTTTACTGGTTACTGGATATCTTTGCTTCTTGCTTTGCTACTGATTACTGGTGTGTACTGCTGTCATCTCGTTCCAGTTCCTGCCGGATTTAATATCCACCCGGAGCGGGATTTTCAACTTGAAGGCGCTTTCCATTTCATTTTTAACGACATCCGCCGCTTCTTTCAAAGCGTCTCCTCTTATTTCAAAAACAAGTTCGTCGTGCACCTGAAGCGCCATTCTGCATCTGTCTCTCATCGCTTTCATGCTCTTATAAATGTTGACCATCGCTTTTTTTATAATGTCTGCCGAGCCTCCCTGTATCGGCGCATTTACCGCGATTCTTTCCGCAAAAGACCTGAGCCTCATATTCGGGGAATTAATATCGCGCAGGCATCTTCTTCTGCCGGCGATGGTGGCGACATACCCGTTTTTCCTCGCAAATTCAAGATTTTCCTCAATCCAGTTTTTTACTCCGGAATAAACGCTGAAATAATGGTCTATGTATTTTTTCGCCTCTGTCCTTGAAATCCCTAATTCTTCCGCCAGCCCCTGCGGAGTCTGTCCGTATACTATGCCGAAATTAATGGCTTTGGCAAGCCGCCTCATCTCCGGCGCGACCTGCGTCCCGCCGGTTCCGAACACTTCCGCCGCTGTTTTTAAATGTATGTCTTCCCCCTTCATGAACGAGTCAATCAGCTTTTCATCGGAGCTTGCATGAGCGAGGACCCTTAAATCTATCTGGGAATAATCAGAGGATAAGAGCAGCCAGCCGTCTTCAGCCGTAAAACAGCTCCTGATGTCTCTGCCGTATTCGGTGCGGACCGGAATGTTCTGCAGATTGGGCTTTGAGCTTGAAAATCTTCCGGTAGCCGTGCCTGTCTGTTCAAAATTGGAGCGCAGTCTTGAATCCGGCCCGGCCATTTCAAGCAGATTGTCCACAAAAGAAGATTTCAGCTTTGTTATTTCCCTGTATTGCAGGATTTTTGAAATCACCGGATGACAGGCTTCAAGAGACCGCAGCACGCTTTCTCCGGTTGAAACGCCGCTTTTTGTCCTGGCAAAAGTTCTTTTTGTCTCCTCGTCTACGGGTATCTTCAATTTCTCATAAAGCAGATGAGCCATTTGTTTCGGAGAATTAAGATTTATCCTTACCCCGGCCATGTCTTCTATTTCCGACTCAAGCCGGTTTATCATGTCTTCAAATTTAAAAGAAAGCTTCTTAAGCCGCTCCTTGTCTATTTTGATCCCGTTTTTCTCCATCTCATATATGACTTCAACAAGCGGCATTTCAATTGATTCAAACAATTCTCCAAGTCCTTTTTCCGAAATTTCTTTTTTTAAATCCTCCGCAAGACGGCTTAATTGTCTGACCTGTGAAACGGCATTCGCCGCAGGCTCAACGCTGTAGGGAATGAATCCCGACTTTTCAAGCATGATTTTTGAAAGCTCGTATTTCCTGAGTTCCGGGTTAATGAGATAATAAGCGATTTCCGCGTCAAACGCCGCCATGACGCCGGTTCCGGCGAAACCTGCCAGATGCAGGATGTTTTTCAGATTCCAGCATGTTTTTGAAATATCGGGGTTTGAAATAATCGCCGAAATTTTTTTCTTGTCCGACTCGCTCAGTCCGTTTGCTTCCTGAACTGCCTCGTTATCCGGGTCAGCCGCGCATAAAAAACCGTCTATGAAGGCCAAACTCATGGAAATGTTTTTTCCGGCGCGTTCCAGAATTAAACCCAGCGGGACGGTCTCGGTCTCCTGAACGCCTGCGGAAACGGATTCTGACGCCATGTTTATCAATTCCCTGAACTCAAGCCTCTTTGCCGCCTCAATAATCAGATTTTTATCCGGGGGATTTACCTTAAGCTCCTGAATTTCAAATTCAACCGGAGCATCCGTTTTAAGATAGATAAGTTGCCTGGAAAGCAGCGCTATCTCCGGGTTTTTCCTTATTTTTTCCATCAGTTTGTCGTTTCCGGACAAAGCGCCGGAACAGCCGCTCTGCTGCCCCATGTGCAGCGAGCTATGCGAACTGCCGGCCCCGGCCGCAGCCTTTAAAATATTGTCAAGATTTCCGTATTCTTTAAGAAGCTTCAGGGCGCTTTTCGGACCTATTCCTTCAATCCCCGGCACGTTGTCCGAAGAATCGCCTACCAGGGAAAAATAATCTACCATCAGTTCAGGCCCTATTCCGTATTTTTGCACCACCGCGTCATGATCGATAAAATCAGCTGAACTGCCGTCCCATAATTTTACCCTGTCTCCTACCAGCTGGCAGATGTCCTTATCCGAACTGACTATCACGGTTTCAATGCCGGCATTGGAAGTCCTTGCGGCAATCGCCGCGATTATGTCGTCCGCTTCATATCCTTCAAGAAAAACGGCTTTGAGGCCCACGGCCGTGACCAGTTCCCTCGCCACGCCGAGCTGGGTTATGAGCGGCTTTTCCGTTTCTTTTCTGTTAGCCTTGTACTCCGGATAAATTTCCTCCCTGAAAGTTCTGCCCTTGGAGTCAAAACACACAGCCGCGTATTCAGGCCGTTTTTCCCTCAGAATTTTCAGGATAATCCTGGTAAACCCGTAAAGGGCTCCTACTTCTTCTCCCTTTGAGGTGACAAGATTGGAGTCGGCAAGAGCATGATAACTTTTGTGAAGAATGCCGTGCGCGTCAATAATGTATATTGTTCTTTCCATTATTTTAGGAAACTACCCCAGATTTATAGATGAAATTTGGGAGGTTGTGAAAGGGTTGCAGTTTTTTCCTGTCGCCTGCTGCCTGTATCCTGAAGCTTAGGAAAGCGCTTCTTCAATGTGCTTTTTTATCTCCTCCTTGGGATGGAGTCCGACCAATTGATTCACGGGTTTTCCTTTTTTGAATATTATGATAGTGGGTATTGCCGTAATTTCAAATCTGGAAGCGGTATCCGGATTGTCGTCAGTGTTCAGCTTGCAGACCTTGACTTTTCCGGCATAAGCGGCGGCCATCTCTTCAATCACTGGTCCCATCATCCTGCAGGGGCCGCACCAGGGAGCCCAGAAGTCAACCAGGACCGGCAAATCCGTTTTCATGATTTCCTGTTCAAAATTTGAATCCGTAAGTTCAATTTCATTTGGCATAGTAACCTCTCGTTGTTCGTGGCTTGTAATTTAATGCCGCTTCGCTGGAAGTTAATACTGCCCGATTATTCCTTTTTCTTTGGCATATTTTTCCGCCACACGAAAGACAGCACATCCCAAAATGAAATAAATACAACTTTGCAGAACGGTGTAGATTATCCATGTGGATCCTACAGACTGATGAGATACTATCACCTTATTTAATATTGCTACCTGCGGAGATACGGGCAACAGCGAAAAGACATTGAATGGATAAGACGGAATTACCATTAATGTAAGAATCAAAAACTGGATTAGATTATTAAAGTTTTGAGTTTTTTTATATATCAATGTCAATCCAGATAAAGCAAAACCGATGCCACAACTTGCTAACCATAACATTACGGAAAAGAACGTTAAATGCAATATGTTTACGCTAAAAAAGTGACTGCACAGTAACATACTAAGAGGAATAAGCAAAAGATAGAGCACCAGCGCGAAAACAAACTGCGTTAATACACCAAAGAACAAAACCGGAACCACTCCGATCGGACTGAGCATGGTCTGTTCTAATATCCCGGTTGCGGCGTTATCGCTTAGACGGGAAGTTATAGAACCCATCCCAACCCCGATAATAGAGAAAGAAAAGAACCCGATGATAAGCATTTCCATCTTGGCGCTCATAAATTCAGCGGAAACCCCACTCCCGAATGAGCGTATACCCAATTGAATAAAAACCAAAAACAGAAACATATTAAGAATGCCCGCCGCCATGTTTAGCCAATATCGCTTTGTTAAAATAAAGCCGGCTATAAATTCCGCTTTGAATATGTTTATGCCACTACTAATAACAGCATTCATGTCAGCTCCGGATAAGTTGTAAATATGCAGTTGAAAACCTATTATCCCCATTACCGTGCTTCGCCATGATTTCCTGTGGAGTTCCGAGAGGTTTTAGTATGCCGTTTTTAAACAGTACGACCTCATCAGCGGCAAGTTCTATAAATTCCGTATCGTGTGTTGAAACTATAATAATGCGGTTTTTGCTCTTTTCATGGTTTATGACTTCCATAATCGCCCTAGCAATTTCTATATCCAAACCGAGAGTCGGCTCATCTAACAATAAAACTTCCGCGTCCAAAGTTAACGCACAAGCAAGAGCAACCTTCTGCTGATTGCCGCGTGAAAGATAACGGCATTCGGTGTTTTTATGATTTTCCAACCCAAGCATTTGTATATATTGCTCAGCTCTGATTCTATGCCCGCTAAGCCCATGCAACCCGCAAAAGTAATCAATGTTTTCTGGTACTGTCAAGCGCCAGTTAATATTCCTGGCGCCTTCCAGTACCGCTCCTGTTTTCGGCCGGGAAATCCAGGAACCCCCAATAATATCTCTGCCATTATAAGCAATTGTCCCTGTCGTCGGAGAAACAAGCCCACATAACATTTTAATAGTTGTGGTCTTGCCTGCTCCGTTTGGACCCAGGAAACAATAAACTTTCCCCGGAACGATGTCCATGCTGAACGGCTTTACCGCTTCCAGATATTTTCCGTTTACCTGATAGGTTTTGGAGAGATTATGTATTGAGAGCATGGATTTTGGCTGTTATTCCTGACCGAAACAGCATGTCCCGTTATGACAGCACCACCCGCCCCTGCTTTCGGCTGCATTCGCATGCTCTACCGGCAACTGATACCATGTAAACATTATGTTGTTCCTCCTTTAGTATTCTTCTCTTCGTACAGTTCTATTACTCCCGCTTTCAATTAAACCACTCTACCAATCGGTTTTTTAATTATACGCTACATTCAATTGTGGATTCATGTGGGTCGCATGAGCCTTTAGTAAAATTTCTTTAAGATATGGCTCGTTCAAATGACAACTCTTCTTCCCTTCCATGCGCAATCTCGGGCAACCGCCTTGGCATAAAGGCAATAATTTGCACTTTATACAATTTTCGATTTTTGCGGTATAGATATCCGTATCCCATTTATACGCGCCTTGAAAACGTTCTATCTCGCCGTCCATATTAATTTTTCCCGCAGCCTGCTCTTTCCTACCGACATATGTGTCACACTTAAACAACAATCCATCCGCGCCTATAATCCAGGAACTTTGCTTCTCTGTTTCGCACCAAGCCGGAATAGCGCGGGGAATTGGGTTTGGCATAGCGGACTTCTTTCTATATTTAGACAGAACTTCCATGGCATGCAAGTCATATTCCAATTGCATCTGTAAACCCTCTGCCATCGAACAAATGCTATCTTTCATGGCGCATATGTCTTGACGGTTTGTTTCAAAATTGTAGACGGGTCTAAAATATATCCCAAATCTTTCATCTGCCCCAAAAACGGAGGCAAACTTATTTGTTAAATCATAAATCTCCTGCCGCATATTTGCGAGAAAATTAACACGAATAGACATCTCAAAATTAGGTTTAACGGACTTTATTGTCACCAAGTTATTCCATATTGTTTGAAAGGTTTCACGCCCATTAGACAAAGATCGGGTTTTGTTGTGAAAGGATTCGGGTCCGTCCAGGGTTATCTGGAAATTTTTTATTCCCGCTTCCACATAAGACTCAAATTTGTCCACTGTCATTAAATATCCGTTAGTAACCATCGTATATATGGGTTTTTTTAGCTTGCGCTCAGACGTTAATTGGTTGAGTCTATTGGAAAAGGAGATAATATTGTCATGCGCCAGGGTCGGTTCCCCCCCGAACCAGTTAATCTTTATTTGAGAATCTTTGTTGATACTTTTTTGTAAATATTTAAGTGCGGCATCATAAACCCACGGAGTCATATTTAAACCACGTTTGTCGTAAGTGAAACAATACGGGCAGTTAAAATTACATGCTTCAGAGGCAAGCATTGTAAGAATGACTTTTTTGCCGTCGTTTTTATAATCATCATAAACTTTTCTTATTTTCCTAAGCTCATCTATGTCGGGTTTTATAAGAAATCCGCCTGTTTCTAAATTCTTAATAATTTCCTCATCTTTTTCAGTGCCGCGAGAGGGATTAGTCAAAAGATATTGGATATCGCCTGAGAATTCCAGAGGGACAGCCGCGAAAGCGCTTGTCCGGCTGTTATAAAGAAGTAAATGATTATCAGAGGTTTCTATCAGAAAATTATATTTGGACGGCTTAAACATCGCTTCTTTCCTATTACCCTTTTGTTGTTTGTGGTTTGTTACAAACGGCGAATCTTGTTTCTATGCGCCGGATTAAATTTTACTGAGCTTTGCAGTAATTAGAGGATAATGTAAATATTATAAGACTTGGTTTTTCTTGTCAAGCAGATACTTGATTTCTTTTTTGAGATTGTCCACGTTTACTGGTTTGGAGAAAAACGCTCCAGCGCCAGCTAACAGAGCCTCGGTCCTGTCGGCAGGCTCCGTATATCTGGCTGATATAAAAATCACCGGCACGGCCTTGAGTCTTGCGGAATCCTTGAGTATTTTTAAAAGCTCGGTTCCGTGCATGTCGGGGAGCTGGACGTCCAGGATTATCAGGGAAGGCGTCGTCTTGGAGAGGACATTGAGAGCGTCCTGCACGGAATATGCGGGAAGAATTTTAATATCCCAGCCGTCTATTTTTAGGCTGTCTTTCAGGGTTTCTATGAAATTGGCGTCGTCGTCGACGATTAATAATCTGGCTTTCATCTTCTAAAATCCGAAGGACAGTCTGTCTATCAGGACCTGCGGGAGTTTTTTCTCTTTCATCAGTTTCTGGGTTCTGGCGACGTCGTATTTAATGCGGAAAATCTCAAACGCTTTTTTATCGGAGTCGTAAATCGCGCATGACGCATAAGGATTGCCGTCCCTCGGCTGGCCCACCGAACCGGAGTTGAACATGTATTTCCCGGCCGGGTTGGCTGTGATTTTTGCAAGCGGTTTCAGGAAATCACTCTCGGGTATCTCTATTCCGTTCTGCTTGAAATATACGGGTATATGGCTGTGTCCTATGAAGCACGGCGATATTTTCCAGAAACCCGTGTTTTCAAGGAACTGGCTCTCGCTCAGCAGATATTCCTTGAGATGGTTTTTCGGCGAGCCGTGCACGATTGTGAATTCCTGATTTTCAATAATTTCCGGCAGGTCCGCAAGATACCTGAATAATTCGCCGGAGAGATTTTTTCTGCTGAAATCTATGGCTTCCAGCGCCTGCGAATTAAACCATTTCATCTCCATTTTGCCGACGACCGCCGCGTCATGATTTCCGATGACTATCGTAAGATTCTTTAGGTCGGCGACTTTCCTGACGCATTCCAGCGGCTGGGGGCCGTATCCGACCACGTCCCCGCAGCAAATATAATTCGTTATTTCGTTTTTTTTGAAAAAATCAAGGACGGCATTCAATGCCTCAAGATTTGAATGAACGTCTGAAAATACGCCGAATTTCATAAGTAAGTCACAAGTCTCAAGTCACAAGTCTCAGGTTACAGGTCACAAGTTTTGAAGTTCTCTAGTGTAGTGTAACCAACGGATCTTTAGATTTGGATATCATAGTTTTTGTAGGGGTTTGATTTATCAAACCCGCTTTTATTCGGGTCGGATAAATCCGTCCCTGTTCCAATTGCGATAGCAATTGGAACAGGGACTGTCCCGTCCTTATAATTCAAGGAGAGGGACGACCCCTACAATGCAGAATCAAATGTCAAGTTATTTATGTTACACTACACTAGTAACAATTCAGTGAACACTGTTTACTGGTAAATACTCACTGACAGAAGTTCAGTGAGTATTTACGTTCTCTACACCCTCAATTACTGGTTACTGGATACTCTTGCTTCCTGCTTTGCCACTGGTTACCGGTTACTGGTTACTGCTGTCGCTTCCTGTTGTTCCGCCAGGGCGGAAGCTCTTTTCAAATCCACGGAAATCAGTTTTGAAACTCCCAGCTCTTCCATCGTTACCCCGTACAGCACGTCGGCGCACTCCATGGTTCTTTTGTTGTGCGTTATTATAAGGAACTGGGTGCTTTTTGAAAATTCTCTGATAAGCCTTGCAAATCTCTCAATGTTGGCTTCGTCAAGAGCCGCGTCCGCTTCGTCCATTATGCAAAAAGGCGAGGGATTAACGCAGAAAAAGCTGAACAACAGCGCCAGCGCCGTGAGGGCCTTTTCTCCTCCTGAAAGCTGGGAAATGCTTACAAGCCTTTTGCCGGGCGGATGCGCCATTATTTCCACCCCTGTTTCAAGCACGTTGTCAGGGACGGTCAATATCAGGTCGGCCTCCCCGCCGTCAAACAATATCCCGTAAATCTGCCGGAAATGCTCCCTGACTTTTTCAAAGGTGTTCTTGAAATTTTCTTTGGTGGTTTCGTTTATCTTGGATATGGCGAGTTTTAAATCGTTTTTTGCCCTATTTAAATCCTCAACATGGGAATTGGTAAAATTGTAGCGGTTGACCATGGCGTCGTACTCCTCGGGCGCGGTCATGTTCACAGGCCCCATGTTCTCCAGCCGCTTCCTGAGATACTTCACCCTTTCTTCATCAACTTCTTCCGGAACAGCGCCGGCATATCCCGTCTGCGCATTGAACGATTTTAATTCCATAAAATCCATGTTCCATTCGTCCGTGAGCCTTTTTTCAAGGTCGGTTATGCGCACGTTCAGGGAATTGAGGCGGATTTCCGCCGCGTGTTTTCTGGTTTCAAGCTCCTGGCAGACTTCTCTTCTTTCCTTAATCTGAACGAGCAGGGAATCGCGGTTTGTGTTTATGTCCGTTATTTCAATTGACAGCCGTTTTTCCAGTATTTCCTTTTCGCCTAATTCGCCTCTCAAGCCGGCGAGAGCGTTTTTTGAATCTTCAGCTTCAAGTTTAAATCCGGCGATTTTCTGCGCAAGCTCCGTTTTTCTGGAGGAAATCCTTTCTTTCTCCGCCAGAAGTTCGTTCTTCTCCGTCTCGCGACGCGTCACCTCTAACTTTAACCACTCCAGATGACTGTCAAAATTCTCAAGCCTGGTTTTTTTAACGCCTATTTCTTCCTTGATTTTCGGGTATTCCGCCTGAAGAGCGTTTCTTCTCTCAGCTGAACGCGCCTGCGCCGCCTTTTTTTCGCCTAGTTCCTTTCTGACGGCAGACGCCTGCGATTGGAGGCCTGAAAGATTCTGCTCAAACGTCCTCAGTTCTTCCTTTTCTTTTTCAAGAGTTTTTGTCTCAAAATCAATGTTCTGAACATTCATGTCCAGTTCTTTGGCCGCTTCCTCCATCTGAATCTGCGTTTTGTGCAGTTCCATGGAAAGATTCTGCAGATTTTCTCTGGTCCGGCCCAGTTCTTTCTCCGTTTCAGCCAGTTTTGCGGTTATTTCCGCCTTTCCTGAAACAAGGCTCTTTTCCCCGTCCTCCAGAGATTTTGTTCTGCTTCTTAAATCTTCCTCATCCCACGGAGAGCCTTCCTGGAAAATTTCGTCCGCTCCTCCAGCCATCCAGAAAGGCCCCATCACGGTTCCTCCGGAGACGAAAACGTCGTTAAGCAGGAGAGAGATAATCCCGTCGTAATCGGAATGGCATGAAATTTTTTCCCTTATCTTTGCCGCATTGGGAGCGTTCCATGAAGGGCTCGTTCCTGTATTTGCGTTTTCAAGAATCAAAAATCTGCATCTGCCTTTTCCAAGATGTCTGAGATAATCTATCGCTTCCCTGGCCGACTGGGCGGTCTCCACCACCACTGAGTCAAGAAATTTTCCGAAAGCTTCTTCCATCACGGAGCGGTCTTCCTTCCTGACGTTTATAAGATGTCTCAAAGTGCCCCTCACTCCCTGTATTTCCGAATTAAGCACGCTGCTTGTTCCAGTCAAGTATATGTCTTTTTCAGACTGCAGGGTGATGGTTTCAAGTTTTGCCTCTATCCTTGCCTTCGCTGTATGAATTTCCGCAATCTCTGCGTTCTTTGCCGAGATTTCCGACTCAAGCCTGTTGATTTCGGCTTCCATGTCCGCAACCGTCTGTCCTGCCGAGTCATGGATTTTCTTAATCTCGTCCGCATGAGCCTTTGCCTTTGAAATTTTCTCCTGTATATCGGCGGATTTCCGTCTCAGCTGTTCCAATTCTTTTTCCAGGGTCAGAATGCTTTCCCCGGAATGAGAAATGTCGGAATTCGTCCTTGACATCCCGGTTGAAATGTCCATTTCAGACTGGTAAAGTCTGTTAACTTCTCCGTTAACGCCCTCCGCTTCCCCGTTAACAGAGCTGATTTCGTCTTCAATTTTTTTAAGGCGCTCAAAAACGGCTTCCATGTCCGCTTTAAGAGAGGGCAGCTCTATTTCCGCACGGGCTTTTTTTGCCGCAAGGTCTTCCAGCTCAGGAGCGATTTTTTCAAAGCTCTCCGCGTTCTGGGTTTCTATTGTTTTAAGCTCCTCTGTCCGGGACAGCGCTTCCTTGATCATCTGCTCGTCCCTGACCATGATTTCTTCAAGCCGGGCTATGCGGGATTTTATTGAGGATACTGTTTCTCTTAAAATCCTCTCGTCTTCCTGCTTCTGGGTGAGATTCAGATTCAGGGCGGAAATTTCGGCGTCCACAGCGGTTATGGCGGAATTCATCTCCTGCAACTCTGAATTTACCGGAGCAAGGTTTGCGTTTTCCGCGTCAATTTCTTTTTTATACGAGCTTATTTCCCTGACAATCAGGGAAACTTCGGCCTTTTTGAGCTCCTCCGTGTATTTCTGCTGGAGACGCGCCTTCCTGGCCTCTGATTCAAGCTTTTTGAGCTGTTCGTCAATCAGAGCCATTGAATCGTACAGTCTTGCAAGGTCCTGGTCCACCTTTTCAAGTTTTCTGACCGCCTCTTCCCTTTTTGCCTTGTACTTGGAAACGCCTGCCGCCTCCTCAAATATCTCCCTTCTTTCCTCCGGATTGGCGGACAGCACGAACTCAACTCCCCCCTGGTCTATTATGGCGTAACCGTCCGAGCCTATGCCGGTGTCAAGAAACATCTCCCTGATGTCTTTAAGCCTGCACTGCACCCTGTTTATGAAATATTCGGATTCCTCGGAGCGGTAGATTTTTCTTGTAACAGCCACTTCCGTAAAATCAAACGGAAGTTTTTTTGATTCATTGTCAAAAGTCATGGAGACTTCCGCTATGTTCATGGGCTGGCGTTTGGCGGTTCCGGAAAAAATCACGTCCAGCATTGAAGGCAGCCTGAGGCTTTTCCACGACATCTCGCCGATGCACCACCTTACCGAGTCAACCACGTTGGATTTGCCGCAGCCGTTCGGACCCACTATGCAGGTAATGCCCGGTTTCAAGGGAATTTTAATCTTGTTGCAGAAAGATTTAAATCCGTAAACCTCAATGGATTTTAAATACATAGAATAATTTAATTATATCAAAAAATCAGGCAAGAACTTAGAAACCGGAAATCGGATTTGCAGGAGCGAACTATGAATTTACTTAATCTCAACCGTAAGTATTCAGTCAACGCCGTTGGTGTAGGGGTCGGATTCATCCGACCCGCATATTTTTCGGGCTCAATGAATTGAGCCCCTACATTTTTGCCTGACATAACGGCGTTCAGTGAGGATTTACTCTCAACCTCAACCTGCAGTTAATATTTCAGCTGGTAGGATATTCCCAGGCTGTTCCCCGTGTAATTGTAGGGCAGATATTGCTCAAATTTATTGTTGGACTCGGCTATAATCAAAGAATAATTTATTCTGAACATAGAAACGTCATTCAGCCGCTTTCTCAAGCCGCCGCCCAAAACAGTGAGAAGATTGTTCTGCTGTTTTGAAAAATCATAGTTATTGTTTGCGTCCCTCGGAGGTCTGTCAGTGTAGTCCCTCTTGGTCATTGACATAGAGCCGTTTATCGCCCATTTGCCTGTTTTTGTCAGGAGAAGGTCAACCGGAACGCTCAGCTCTATTTCATTGTAATCGTAGCTTTTTGAAACGAAAGTAACGTCCGAGGAGCCTGAAGTCAAATCCGTGGAAGTCGCTCCCAGATACTTGTACCTCATATAATTCTGGTTTGAGCGGTACATGGTATAGGAAGCCACAGGGTACATTTCAAATATCCACAGGGTGTGGTGAAAACCCAGGTCAAACCTGGTTGTTTTGTTTTCCTGCAGGGTGTTCCCGTAAGCGCCGTTGGATTCAACCACTTTCTGGTTTTCATAATCCTGCAGGGTATAGGTTATCCCGCCGAAGAAATTGTTCCAGCCCGGTCTCAATGAGACCTGCTTCATTTTCTGGTCCTGGAGCCCGCCTGAAGTCTCGGCAGTGTTGGAAGCGTTATTGAATTCGCTTAACAAATCAGTGTAATTGGGAAACTCAATGTTCCTGTAAAGCGCCTGGAAAGTGAGCATCCCGTTCTTTTCAAAATCAAAATTGTAGTCAACCGCAAGTTGCCCGCCTAATGAATCCGTATTGTAAAGCCCGTTCTCCCACGCCTCGTTGGAGCCGGTTCTCCTGAACTCGGTTGAGTAAGCGATGCCCGGCCGTATCCTGAATTTGTCGGAAAGATTTCTTCTGTACTCAATATTGAACCCGTGGGACAGGGACCTGTCCTGCCACTGTTCCGTGTCCTGGGGATTAAATCCGGGGCCCGAATAGGCAAAGCTGTAAAGCCCGAAGAACGAATCCTTCTCGCTTGCCTTGGCAAGCAGTCCCACCCTGGTGTCAATCTCGCCGCCGCTGAAAAAATTGCCTTCTGAAGGAACGTAAACTCCTTCTGTAAGAACCATGTCAAAATAAGGAGTGAATATTTTGGATTTTTCTCCGCCGGCGCAGAAAGCGGAAACCGCCGGTAAAGTCATTATAACATAGATTATCATTAATTTTTTCATCTTTCACCTCATAAACATTGCATTTGTAGGGGTCGCATTTATGCGACCCGTCAATTGGGTTTGTTTGGGTTTGATAAATCAAACCCCTACAATTTTTATTTTTTAAAAATTCAAATGGAAATTCCACACCGGGTGAATCACAAGAACGCCTTCAGGATAAATGTTCAGGCCCAATTCAAACCATTTCCCGTACCAGCACACTTTTGTCGTAATAATCTTTTCACTCAGGCCGTAATTAAGCTGTATGCTCCAGAATTTGTTTATGCCTTTCGGATGCTCCAGTCCCGCTATTAGGAAATCGTCCTTGAATCCGGAATCAAAACTCGTAACGCTTACGCCCATCAGGTCCTGGGCCTTGTTTAATTTAAGCTCTGCTTTCAGCTGGGAACGCTTGTATCCCCAGAAGGTTCTTATTCTCGGGCTGACTGAAGAACTCAGGATAAAACCGTAATAATACCCGTTGAAAGAAGCCTTGTCCACGTCATCGGACTGGTTTGTCGCCAGTTTGGCCCATATCATGTCCCAGTACCCGCCTATCAGATCCATCTGCGGAAGGCCGGGATACATCCTTCCCTCTGCGTGGAGCCTGTATTTCCCGGAAATGTTCGTATAACCCATGGGAATCACGGACGGGAAAAGTCCTGTGTGCAAGCCCCATGCTTTTCCCGGGGGCAGGGGCAGGGTGCCTTCAAGGTCCTGCTGGAAATCGTAGAAAAAAGCGGACGGGTTGGCCAGAATTTCGCCCAGAAGCTGCTGAGCTTTGGATTCAAAATCAAACCCTGCAAAAGAACTGCCTGAAAAACAAAATAAAAATACTCCTGATAGTATTGATTTTTTCATAGTTTGTTCCTTATTTGTAGGGGTTTGATTTATCTTGTAGGGGTTCAATTTATTGAACCCGAATATGTGGGTCGGATAAATCCGACCCCTACATAATTAATTGATTTATTTATTTAATTCCTGAACAGCAGGAAGTATTCTCTGTATTGCGGCAACTGCCAGGTCAGGTATAAAAACCAAATCTATGTTTTTTGCGCTTGCAAAATAATCGCCGGTGGCGCTATTATCTATGTGGTCTTTATACACACAAGCCGGTGTCCAATCTGTGCCGCCTATATTCTTTTTCACGTACATGACTCTTTCAATGGCTGTTTCTTTCAGCAAAGAAAACGGGTCCTGGCTTGAATTGACAAAATCCCCGACCTGTTTTATCTGGCCGCTGTTTCCTATGACATAATCTTCTCTTGCAAACCACACATAATCACCGCTTCCGCTGAGTTTGCCTATTCTATATACGTCAGCCTGGTACTGATAAAAAGAAGGGTTAAATGTTTTTTCATAAAAATTTGTCCCATTCAGAATAGGCGCTCCCGGCGCCTGGCTTACCCAAGCGACTTCAGTAACAGGCAGATAGCCTGTTCCTTTGAAATTAAGCTGTCCTGAATCATTTCCCGTAACGTCTCTAACCTGCGCTATTTCATTTAACTTTTCAGCCGCAGTAGTGCCGCCGCTATTTATTAAATCTCCCATAAGAATTATTTCTGTCAGATCCTGCCCCGCTACATTTAACACTCTTGCGTCATTTACAAGTTCACCCTGGCCTTTGTCATATTCATACAGCGTGGCTATCATAAATATGTTTTCGGCGTTTGTTTTATTTGCCATTATAAACGACGCCTTGTCGGCGCGGACCACATTGTCGTCTGAAAAGAATCCGGGCCATTCCTCAATCCTCTGGGGAATGTCAACGTTAAATATCATGTTCATCTGGAACAAATCTAATCTTGATTTGCCTTTCTCGCTGTTATTTTTAAACCCTCCGTTGTTAAAGCTTTTATCCGTATAATTATAAGCAGACCTTTTCACCAGATTGAAAAACTGGAGGGTTTTCCCGTTAGGCCTTATCAATCTCTGGTCAACCCTGACCAGATTCCCGTGCACGTCGGTAAGGGTTCTTCCCGCTTCAATGTCCGCCTCTTTGACTGTCTGGAGAAAATTTTTAACGGTCTTTTCAGTTTGCTCGGACACTCTTGCGAATTCTCTTATCTCCTCCCTTTCCTGCCTTCTTTTTTCCAGGGCTTCAAGTCTTTCTTTGGGCTGTAGGCCCGGGTCCCAGTTCTCAAGACCCGATGTTTCCTGAGCATTGTTAAGCAGGGCTAATTTTCCCTGAACGCCTTTCTGTTCAATTTTCAAAACATGCCCCTGCGGGATTTCAAGCTTGCTCTTTCCCCTGGACGGGGGAACCGCGTAATCCATCTTCACTTCTCCGTAGAAAACCTGCAAATCCATTTTCCCGTCTTCAGCCGCGTCAATGGTAAACTCGGTTCCGCGGACAGCGCAGACTGCGGCAGGAGTCCTGACTTCAAATTTCTCCTTGCGCATGAGATGCGGAACGCGTATTTTAACCTTTCCGAAAAACAGGGCCAATCTGCTGGCCAAAGTCTGCCTCTGCTCTATTTCAAGGGCGGTTGAGTTTTTCATCCATACTTTTGACTTGTTGGGCATAAGAAGCGCTGCCGAGCCGCTATCCAGGGTGCGGACAGAGCCGCCTTCAGGAATTTCCATCTTGTCCGAAACCTTGACCCACTGGCCTTCTCTTGAGAGTTTTGCCTCCACGTCTCCGTCAAAAGCCGTTATCTTCGCATTTTCCGCATAAGCCATTGAACCTGCAAAAAAACAGAAAATAAGGAAAGGAATCGTCTTTTTCATAGTATAGTCCCTCCATCATCCTCCCAAATTCTTCAGTTGGAATTTGGGAATGCGCCTATTTATCAATAAAAATCATAGACAACTGAACTGAGTTTTTCGGGTTATGACCTACAAACTAGAGTTTACCAGAAATCTGGTCTTGAGTCAATACTCCGATTTTGAGATAATAGTTCAGGACAGGAACGCTTTTAAGACGGAAATTTTACAACTGTAACATAAATCAAATGTGACTTTGGATACACATTTGAAGAGTTGGAGAGTTACGGAGAATTTATGAAAAACCTTTACTGGTTACTGGCTACTGGTTACTGGTTACTGCCGTTTTTTTCCGGCTGCTGCATGACGCAGAAAAAACAATGCCCGGCCTGCCTGCCGAAGCCTGATGGCGTAGGCACGGTCTGCCCCGGAACAGCCGCTCTGCGGCCACAGGTGCCGGAGGCTATGCCGACGGCGGCGGCAACCGAACTCAAGCAAAAAGAGCCTGAAGCAGCTGCCCAGCTGCCTGCTTTCAAACTTGCGATAGAGTCTGAAATCCCTTATTTTAAGGATACTCTGAAAAAAGACGATTTTTACAAAGCGGCTGAAAAGTCCCTTGAATATCTGAAATCAGTCTCGGCAAAAAGATTTTATGCGTTCGGTTCAAGAAAAGCCGGGACGGGTCTCATTATAAAGTCAATAGAGGAATTAATAAATATAATAAAAGAGGCCAAAAACGAAGAGGAACTTAATGCAAAAATAAGGGAAAAGTTTGAAATATATCTGATGGCGGGTAAAACCGGAGCCGGAGACGTTGTTTTCAGCTCCTACTACGAGCCCGTTATCCCTGCAAGCCCGGTGAAAACAAAGGAATATCTCTATCCCATATACTCAAAACCTGCGGATTTGATACTTGCGGAACTTGAAAATTTCAACCCGAAATTCAAAGGCGAAAGGATAACCGGCAGGATAGAAGCCGGAAAACTCGTGCCTTATATTACAAGGGAGGAAATTGATTTTCAGAAAGTCCTTGAAGGAAAAAATCTTGAATTAGCGTGGTTTAAAGACCGGGTGGACATAATGGACCTGCACATACAGGGCTCGGGCAGGCTTGAATTCCCTGACAAAAAACAGGTAAAAGCCGAGTTTGCGGCCACGAACAGCCTCCCGTTCCGCGGCTGGATGACGACAATGGTAAACGCCGGAATGCTTCCGAAAGAGGACCTGACTTATGAAAAAGCGAAGAAATACGTGCTTGAGCATCCTGAGCTTGAGCAGTGGATACTTTCTTCAAACAAAAGATACACTTTTTTTGAACTCAAGGAAATAACAGACCCTTCCGAGGGTCCGAAAGGCACCTGCGGCGGCCCGCTTTTTTCAGGACGCTCAATAGCGATTGACGACGCGATCATACCTTTAGGCTCATTGGCGCACATCTCGGTAAATCTGCCTGAAGTTGACTCCGAAGGCAGGCTCATGGGAATAACACCTGATTCAAGATTCGTGTTCTGTCAGGACACTGGCGGAGCCATAAAAGGTCCCGGCAGGATAGACTTTTTTGCCGGGCACGGCCCCAAAGCCAAGACTTTTGCCACAAGCGTGTGGGAGACAGGAAAGGCTTATTTCCTGATACTTAAGTCCGATGAAAACGAAAAGATATGAAGTTCCGCAGACATTAATCTGCGGAACGGAATCCGCCGAAGCTGTGTCATCAATACGGCGAATAGCCGTGATGTTTTGATGACACGATTAGCGTAGGCGGATAAAAAATTAAGCGGATATAACGAAATGGTAAAATACAACAATCAAAATCCCCCTCTTATCCCCCTTTCACAAAGGGGTAAGCAAGGGGATTTATTCCATTGTCTTCTGCATTTTTTTGTTTTTTTTCTCCTTCTGCCTTCAGCCTTCCGCCTTCAGCCTTTATATGCGCAGGTCCTGACCGGGCTGGACGTGCTTGAAAAAGAAAATTTTGAGATTTTAAAGGGCAAAAAAACAGGCCTGCTTACGAATCATTCTTCGGTAAACAGGGACGGTAAAAACGCTGTTGACGCGATTTTCGCTTCAGGGAAAGTTGATTTAAAAATCATTTTTTCGCCCGAACACGGGTTCAGGGGAACGGAGGAAGGCGGAAAAATAATAGAAAACTCAACCGACCCGGCGACAGGCCTGCCCATATACAGCCTTTACGGGAAAAACAAAAGACCGGACGCTGAAATTCTCAAAAGTCTGGACGTGCTGCTCTTTGACATACAGGACATAGGCGCAAGATTCTACACCTATCTTACTTCAATGGGCTGGGCAATGGAAGAGGCGGCAAAGGCAGGCATTGAATTCATCGTTCTGGACAGGCCGAACCCCGTAACCGGCGGCATTCTGGAAGGGCCTGTCCTAGAGGATGACGTCAAATATTTCACGGCTTATTTTCCCGTCCCTGTCAGGCACGGTTTTACGCCGGGAGAAATGGCTCTGTTTCACAAAGATAATCTCAACCTAAACCTTAACCTGTCTGTTATTAAAATGGAGGGATGGAAAAGGGATATGTGGTTTGACCAGACAGGCATAGTCTGGACAAATCCCTCGCCCAACATAAGAAGCGTGAACGCCGAGATGCTCTATCCGGGCATCGGCTGTTTTGAGGCCACGAACGTCTCGGTCGGCAGAGGCACTGACAGCCCTTTCATGTGGTTCGGCGCCCCGTGGATGAATGCGAAAAAAATCGCAAAGAAACTTTCAAAATCAGGCGCCGGCGGAGTTGAATTTTATTACGAAGAGCGCATCCCTTCAAAAGACATGTACGCCGGCCGGATTTGCAAAGGCGTCGGAATGAAAATAACGGACAGGAAAAATTTAAGGGCTTTTGACGTTTTCGTCCATGCCGCCTATTTCCTGCATAAATACAACGGCGAGGACTTTAAAATCAAACCGGAAGAAATAAGAAAAATGACAGGCACGGACGATTTTTATAAAATGCTTGTTGACGGCGCGAAACCCGCTGAAATTCTGGAAAAATTCAGGGAAAATAGGAAAATTTTTGAGGAAAAAAGGAAAGAATATCTGCTATATTGATTTGACTTTTAAATGCTTGATGTGTTAAATTATAAACTTCGGGGTATCTTATGGCTAACATAATGGTTGTTGACGATGACCCTGAAGTATCGGGTCTTATCCAGTGTACGCTTGAAGCAGCCGGTCACCAGATTACGGTTGTGGAAAACGGCAGGGAAGTGATTGACACCCTGAACAAAGTCAAGCCGGAGCTTCTGATTCTTGACGTGATGCTGCCAGGTATTGACGGATATTCCCTTGCAAGCCAGATTGCGGAAAGCGCTCAGACCCAGAGCATGCCCATAATAGTCCTTTCAGCCCTTGAGCCCTCCAGAACCATGTTCCAGAAATTTTCCCAGGTCACAGCTTTCATGACAAAGCCTTTCAACACGGACGACCTCATTGAAACCGTAAAAACCGCCCTCACCAAAAAATAACCGGCAAAAAATCCTTCAATATCTCTGTTTTGACTTCCTTATTATAAGGACAAACCTGCTGGCATACATCGCATCCGTACAGCCAGCAGTCAAGCGTGCCGGCGATTTTGCGGTCCAGTTTTTCCTTATGCTGGGTATTCCAGTAGGATATGCAGAGCCCCGCGTCCAGCGCTCCCGGATTTTTAAGAGCTTTCGCGGGACACGCCCTGATGCACACGTCGCACCTGCCGCATAAGTTTTCAACCGTAGAGCCAGGCTCAAGTTTAACCGGCAATGCTATCCCGCCTGTAAAAAACCAACTTCCCCTGCCTTTGGAGAGAATTAAAGTGTTTTTCCCCTGCCAGCCCAGTCCTGAAAGTCTCGCAAATTCCTTTTCCATTACCGGAGAAGTGTCAACAAAGATTTTTCCCTCTACTTCAGGAAGGATTTTCTTTATCCGGCAGAGAATTGTTTTGAGAATTTTTCTTATGGTTTTATGATAATCAAAACTCAAGGCGTATCTTGAAATTTCCGGTATTATCTCTGCTGTTCTGAAATATTCAACCAATTCGGGATGGATAAATTTCCGGCCGGTGCGCCTGAAAAACTCCGCAAAATCCACGGGACTTCGCAATTCAGTCTCACATTGAGCGTTCCAGTATTGAAATCCGCAGATTAAGACTGATTCGGCCGGGGAAAACCAGTTTTTTATATTTCGTCTTTTCCAGCTCTCCATGCCCAGATATGAAAGACCGGGAGGATTTGCAGGGTCGTCGGCATAGCCTCCGACACCTGTGGCGCCGGAGGCGCTGTTCCGCAGGATATCTATGAACCTGTTAAAAGCCTCTCCGAGGTCAGCTGCTTTGGCTATGCCGCAGAAAGAAGCCCCGCTCTCCAAAGCAATTTTTTTTATTTCAGCTTCTTGATTCAGAAGAAAGCTCCCACATGGAGTAACTCTGCCAGAACTTGTCAAAAAAATACGCCAGCAAACCTTCTCTATTCACCGGCTTTTTCAGTATGTCTTTAAGAGAAGTCGCCGAATCCAGCCCTTCAGAAAGCAGGTTTTCAACGTTCAGGCCTATGCCCACGAGCACGTATTCCACCGAGCCTCCGGCCGCCTCCGAGGTTCCGGCCGCTCGCAGCGCTCTCGGCACCGATTGCGGGCAATGCCGCTCTGTTCCGCCGGAGGGAATATTGTACTGCCGGAAAGCGGTTTCCACCAGCGCTCCCGCTATTTTCAGATATTTTTTTCTTTTCGGATGATAAGCGTAAACGTCGTTGGGCTTTTTCACGCGGGTTTTAATCCCGCAGAATTCCGTGAGCGTTTCCGCAAGCATTTCGGCTGAAAAAAGACTCAGTTCATTGAGAAATCTGCATGAGATTTTAGGTTTTAATATTAAAGTCATGTAAATTCCGCCCGGGCATGATTCCCACGACCTGCCCATTCTTCCCCTGCCTTTCGTCTGCGTCCCGGCCATGACAAGAGTTCTCTCCATGCCTGATTCAACGGCTATCTCCCTTGCAGCGTCCTGGGTGGACTCTACCTCGTCAAGACAGATTATGTTCTCTATTCCCGGCAGATTTTTTATTTCAATATTCACCATATTTTTCCCCTTACTTCCCATTTTCTCTTTTCCCTTATCACCTTGTCACCTTACCGCATCTCCATGCTCATATCAATGCTTTTCGCCGAATGAGTCAGGGCTCCTATGGAAATCCTTTCCGGCCCCGTTTTTGAAATGCGGCTTATGTTTTTGAGGTTCACTCCGCCTGATATTTCAATTTCAGGCCTTCCCTTTCCGCCTTTCCGCCTTTCCGCCTTTCCGCCTTTTCTTATCAATTTTACGGCCTTTTTTAATTCCCTGAAACTCATGTTGTCCAGCATTATGATGTCCGGATTGAGAGGCATGAAATTCTTTACCTGTTTAAGACTTCCAGCTTCCATTTCAATCAAGAGTTCTTTATGTTTTTTCCGGGCCAGCGATATTTTTTCCCTGAGTTTCCCGGCGCAGTTTCTTCCGAGAACCGCCAGGTGATTGTCTTTTACCAGGAACATGTCAAAAAGACCGAACCTGTGATTTTTTCCCCCTCCGCATTTAACCGCATATTTTTCAAGACTTCTCAGTCCCGGAGTCGTTTTTCTCGTGTCGTAAACAGCGGTTTTTCCGCTTCCAAGCTTTTTCACGAACCGGTTTGTCAGAGTCGCTATGCCCGAAAGTCTCTGGAGGAAATTAAGAGCCGTTCTCTCAGCAGTCAGTATTTTCCCCGAACCTGCGACGGTCATTATTTTTGAGCCTTTCTTCAGCGCCGCGCCGTCCCTTAAATGAATTTTAACTTTTATTCTCCTGTCGGTTATTTTAAACACTCGTCCGGCGATTTCAACCCCGCAGAGAATCCCTTTTTCCTTTGCAATAATTACGCCTTTGAAAACCGCGTTTTTAGGAATAAACAATCCGGTCGTTATGTCACCCCTTCCTATATCTTCCTTCAAGGCGGTTTTTATTATTTTGTCGTATTGACCCATAACACAGTAATTCTAACACATTACTGAGCCTTCTCGCCTTATCGCCTTTTCGCCCTTACATTCATCTCCCGCAGCTCAAACAGCCTGTCCCTCAGCTCCTTTGCCAGTTCAAAATTAAGATTGTCAGCCGCCTCTTTCATCTCTTTTTCAATCGCATCCATGACTCTGGAAATGTTTTCCGGCGCGACATAAACAGAGGCAATGTCCCTGACCATGGAAAAACCTTTTTTCCTCGCCGCAGAGCTCAGTTCTTCCAGCTCAATGTTTTTCTTTTTGATCGTTTCGGGCTTTATCCCGTGAATCCTGTTGTATTCAGCCTGCCTGGCGCGCCTCCTGTCCATTTCCGCAAGGGCGTTTTTGATTGAACCCGTCATTCTGTCCGCGAACAAAAAAACCCGGCCGCATTTGTTCCTGGCGGCCCTGCCCGCAATCTGTATCAAAGTGGTTTCGCTCCTTAAAAATCCCTCGTTGTCCGCGTTGAGTATGGCAACCATGGAAACCTCGGGAATGTCAAGCCCTTCCCTCAAAAGATTTATGCCTATCAGCGCGTCAAATTTCCCCTTCCTGAAATCCTGCAGGATGTCAAGCCTGGCAAGGGTGTCCATTGAAGAATGGACGTACCGGGCCTTTATGTTTTTTTCAACCAGATATTCGCTTAAATCTTCCGCTGTTTTTTTGGTCAGGGTAAGCGCCAGGCTTCTCTCTTTTTTCGCGGCTGTCTTTTCTATCTCAGAAATAAGGTTCTTTATCTGGTTTTTCAGCGGCAGTATTTTCACCTCAGGGTCAATAAGCCCGGTAGGCCTTATCACCTGCTCAGCTACGCCGTCCTTTCCGCAGATTTTAAGCTCATACGGGCCGGGCGTGGCAGACACGAACGCTGTCTGGGGCCTGATATTTTCAAACTCCTCAAATCTGAGCGGACGGTTGTCAAGAGCGGACGGAAGCCTGAACCCGAAATCCACAAGAATCCGTTTTCTTGACCTGTCCCCCTCATACATTCCCCGCGCCTGCGGAACGCTCACGTGCGACTCGTCAATAAAAAGAACGTAATCCTCCGGGAAATAGTCAAGCAGGCAGAACGGCCTTGACCCCGGAGGCCTGCCTGAAAAATGCCTTGAATAATTTTCAATGCCGTGGCAGTATCCTGTCTGACTTATCATCTCAATATCGTATTTTGTCCTCTGCTCAAGCCTCTGCGCTTCAAGCAGCCTGTTTACGGATTTCAATTCCCCAAGCCTTTCCCCCAGCTCTTTTCTGATTGATTCAAGAGCGGTTTCAACCTCTCCGGGGCCGGACACGAAGTGAGACGCGGGATAAATCCATATCTCTTTCAGTTTTTCAATCACATCTCCTGTCAGGGGATTAATTTTAGAGACAGACTCTACCTCATGGTCCACGCCTATCCTATAAACCGAGTCCGCGTCGGCCGGGAAAACGTCCACGAAAGCTCCCCTTAACCTGAAAGTCCCTCTCTTGAATTCAAAGTCGTTTCTTTCATACCTGTTCTCAACGAGCAGTCGGGTTAGATTTTTTCTGTCAATTTTCCGGCCTATTTTGACGTTCACGCAGAGTTTTGAAAAATTTTCAGGCGAGCCTATGCTGTATATGCAGGAAACCGAAGCCACTGCAATTACGTCCCTCCGGGAAAGGATTGAGGAAGTCGCCTTCAGCCTCATTTTGTCAATATGCTCGTTGATTGAAGCGTCTTTTTCTATGTAGGTGTCGGTCTGGGGGAGATAGGCCTCGGGCTGGTAATAATCGTAATAGGAAATAAAATATTCAACCGCGTTTTCCGGGAAAAAGGTTTTGAATTCGGAGTATAATTGCGCGGCCAGCACCTTGTTGGGCGAAATCACGAGAACCGGCCTGTTGAGTTTTTCAATGACAGAGGCCATTGTAAAAGTCTTGCCTGAGCCGGTAACGCCCAGCAGGGTCTGGTTTGCCCTGCCGCCTTCAAAACCTTTAATAAGACCGGCTATGGCCTGCGGCTGGTCGCCCCTGGGCATGAAAGGAGAAACAAGTTTGAATTTGCCGGACATAGTTATTATTGTAGGGGCTTGATTTATCAAGCCCGTCCGCCTCAGGCGGATGAACCTACATTTGTAAATTTTATAAAATTATGGAATGCCTTCAATCATCGTCGCTAAGAACGCGGGATTCTGCCCCGGAGTAAAAAACGCCATAGACAAAGTTCTGGAACTCAGGCAGAAATACAAAAGAACTATTTACACCCTTGGACCCCTCATCCACAACAAGCAGGTCATACAGAAACTTGAAGAAAAAAACATTTTTGCGGTTGAACGCGCCTCTGAAATAAAAGACAAAAATTCCATTCTCGTAATAAGGGCGCACGGAATCCCGCCGTACCTTGAAGAACAGATAAAAAAATTCGGCGTGGAAGTGATTGACGCTACCTGCCCCCTTGTAAAAAACGTGCATAACATAATCAGAAAGTATTCGGAGCAGGGATACGCCACAATAATAGTGGGCGACAGGGACCACGCCGAAGTCATAGGCCTCGTGGGTTATGCACAGGAGAAATGTTATGTCGTATCGGGCCCCGGCGAGGCAAAAAACCTTCCTGAATTTAAAAAAGCCAACGTGGTGGCCCAGACAACCCAGGAAGAAGAAATCTTTTTCAAAACGGTTGAAATTCTGAAAACAAAAACAAGGGAGCTTGTAATCTCAAACACCATCTGCAACCCCACAAAACAGAGGCAGAGAGAAACCCTTGAATTTTCAAAAAACTCCGATTTAGCCGTAATAGTAGGCGGCAAAAACAGCGCAAACACCAGACGGCTTTTCCAGATATGCTCCGGCCTTGCGAAAACAGCTGTTCACATAGAAAAGGCCGACGAACTGGAACCTGAAACCCTGAGAAACGCCGAAAGCATTTTCATCACAGCCGGGGCCTCCACCCCAAGCTGGATGATTGATGAAGTCGTCAATGCGGCGAAAGAAATCTCAAAATCAGTTAAACATCCTTTCATGAAAAAACTTGCGGTTTTATGGGAATTCGCCGTAGCAAGCTGCATCTATACCGCGCTTGCAGCCATATGCCTGACATACGTGTGCATGAAACTGGAAGGAGCAATAGTATCCGTTGCCGCTCTTTTTGTTTCCGGAACTTTCGTCCTGAGCCTTCACCTCATAAACAGAACCCTTGAAAAAGGCGCTGTCCAGCCGGACAAACTCAAAAAAATCCTTTTCATTAAATTCAAGTCAAAAATAAAATTCGCCGGAATATCCGCCGGAATCCTTTCAATAGCCGCTTCGGCGTTTCTCGGCTACCAGGTATTTTTCATGACAATGCTCTTCTGGCTGCTGGGAACTCTTTATCCCCAGAGAATGCCTTTCGGCCTGGACAAAGTCACGGGTTTCCCGGCTTCAAAAGACATAGTGACCGCGCTGGGATGGGGTTTTGTGTGCGCCTACGTTCCGGGATTTTTAAACGGCTCTATTTTCATCAAATCCACCCAGCTTGTCATAATGTTTACGACTCTTTTAGTGTTCATGCGCTCGGTAATGTTCGGCATAAGCAGCGCGCACAACGACATGATTGTGGGAAAAGAAAATTTTTACAAAGCAGCCGGGCCGAATATAACCTACGCCGCCCTGTTAGTCGGTTTTGTAATGCTTGAAATACTGCTCATGGCCATAAAAACGGCGGGATTCAGGCCTGAGCCGGCAGGCTCGGCTTTTCTCGGACTTTTCTATTACGCGGTTTTGATTCTGGCGTTCAGTTCAGGCAGAATACCTGAAAAAACCCTGTCGGAAACTGTGATAGACTCCCAGTTCGTTCTTTTAGGAATTCTTGCGTATTTTGTTCGCAAAGGGTAAAATATTTACGGATAAAAACTGCGGGCGGTTAGCTCAGCGGAAGAGCATTCGCCTTACACGCGAAGGGTCATAGGTTCAAATCCTATACCGCCCACCATTAATTTAGGCCAAGAGACCGGAAACACCCGTAAGACATAATCAACAACGCTATTATTGACATCGTAAGCGGCAGCATGGGAAAATACTTCCACCCTTTGCCCGCGCCGAACCCGGACAGCCATAACAGGACGCCGCTTATTCCCATGCCAAGGCCTATTATCCCGCCTTCCTTAAACGGAGCAATGACTGCAAGCGCTCCGAAAATGAAGAACAACACTCCCAACGCCCTCATGGATTGATACAACGGTTTTTTCTCAGTCATATCACCTATCCTTATCCACCTACCTGCTCTACGCTGAAATATTGCTTGTAAACCTCAGGAACGTCAATCGCGGCATGAATCATGAGAGGGTCCTTTACCCCGTCAAACAGCACGAAACATATGGAACACTCTTTTTCAGAGATAATTTTGCTCGTTCCGTCGTTTTTTACGAAAACCAGCTCTCCGGGTTCGGTTTCCGTGAATTTCGTCCCGGATTTTTCAAGAAATTCCTGTGCAATGAAATGATAATACACGATGTCGTCCGCTTCAACCTCGTCCGAGCCTGCAAGAATCTCCTTGAGCGTTTCAGGGCTCCACACATAAACCGCGCAATGACCCGTGAACCTCAGGGTCCCTGCCTCAGCAGCAGGTTTTTCCTGTTTTTTGCAAGCGGCAAATAAAAGAACGGCGAAAAAAAACGGCGCAAGAACAGCGGTAATTTTTATTTTTGGCATATAAACCATATTACCATTCATTTTTACCATATCCTGAAAAACATATCAACCAATTTTTTTATAATTGCATTTTTGTATAATATATTTTTGTAGTTTGTTCTTTAGATATATTTTATCGGGGTCGTGGTGTAGCCTGGTCCAACACGTCGCCCTGTCAAGGCGAAGATCGCGGGTTCAAATCCCGTCGACCCCGCCAGTCCGCCCCCAATTCAAGTAACGCTGTTCCATCATCGGATTGGGGGCGGTTTGGCTTTTGTGGTATGAAATTACCCCCA
>JACQWV010000015.1 GCA_016209085.1 Elusimicrobiota bacterium | reverse complement strand
CTTGCAATGGAAACCGCCAAATTCCTGAGAAAATCCGGTTTTGACGTAATAAATTTCGCCAACTATTCCGGCATTGAAAAAGAAACCCTGATAATTAATTATTCCCGGAATGCGTCCGATGCAAAAAAGCTGAAAGATGTCCTGAATCTGGAACGCCTTGAGATTTACTCAAAATTTGATAAACTAAAAATAGCCGACATTGTTTTGATACTTGGAACTGATTTTGACGAAAAAACCATTAAGTGATAAGAATTAAGTTGTTTAATCCTTAATGCTTAATTCTGTAAATAGGAGAAAATCTATGGTTGATCTGGTAACGATACTGAAATCAGCCGTTCAGCAGGGCGCAAGCGATATTCACATATGCGTAGGGAAGCCTCCCATGATGCGCCATCACGGAGAAATAAAGCCGGTTGCGGACGCCCTGACTCCGCTTACCGCAGAACAGACCAAAGGATTGATTTTTTCCGCGCTCTACGACGAACAGAGAGCAAAGTTTGAAAACAACTGGGAACTGGACTGTTCTTTTGCGATAACGGGCATTTCAAGATTCAGGCTGAACGTGCTTATCGCAAGAAACGGAGTTGAAGCGGTAATGAGAGTCATTCCATCCGTTATCCCGACCCCGGAACAGCTCTCTCTGACTCCGGCAATAACCGGCCTGATTAATCTTCCAAGGGGGCTTGTACTGGTTACAGGACCCACAGGATCGGGAAAGACGACAACTCTTGCATGCATGCTTGAAATGATAAACCAGAAGAAACACGGCCACATACTCACGACCGAAGACCCCATAGAATTCACTTATGAAAGCAAGCAATGCATAATAAGGCAAAGGGAAATAGGTCAGCATACCAAGGGATTCAACAATGCCTTGAGAGCCGCCCTCAGAGAAGACCCCAACGTAATACTCGTAGGCGAAATGCGCGACCTTGAAACCATCCAGCTCACTATTACGGCCGCTGAAACGGGGCATTTGTGTTTTGCGACGCTCCATACCCAGGACGCCCCTTCAACCGTTGACAGAATAATAGACGTATTCCCGCCGCACCAGCAGATGCAGGTGAGGGTTCAGCTCGCGAGTTCGCTTGAGGCAGTCGTATCCCAGATTCTTCTTCCGAGAAAAGACGGCAAGGGAAGAATAGCGGCAAGGGAAATCATGATTATGACTCCGGCGATATCAAACTTAATCCGCGAGGGCAAAACCCACATGATTTACAGCGCCATAGAAACAGGCGCCAAGTTCGGCATGATCCCGATGGACAGGTCTCTTGCCAATCTCGTATTGCAGGGACTTGTGGCTTATGACGTGGCTGCTTCAAAGGTTCATGACCTGGAAACTTTCAAAAAACTCTGCAATGTGACAGTGTAAACAGTGAATAGAGATTAAGTGATTGAGTTATTAAGTGATTGAGCGATTGAGTGATTGAATTGATGAGGTTAAGTTTTTAGAAATTTTTTAAGTAAAACTTAATTACTTAATCACTATTTGCTTAATCACTCTATTAGTCGGAGCATTTATGAGCGAAACTGAAAAATTGAAAAATATTTATCTCTTTAAAGACTTTACGGAAAGCCAGCTGAGCGAAATCTCCCTGGCATTCAAGCAATCCTCTATTGAAAAAGACGAAATCATATTCAGGGAGGGAGACCCCGGCGAGGTTCTTTTTCTGATATCCTCTGGCGAGGTCATAATAGAAAAGAAGATGGACGACGAGTGCCGGGAATTTAAGCAGTTGGCGATACTCTCCCGGGGCGAATTTTTCGGCGAGATGGCAATGCTTGAGAGCCAGCCGCGTTTCGCCCAGGCCAGAGCCGGCCGGAATACCGAACTATACGAGATAAACAGGCCGGATTTTTTTAATTTCATAAAAGAACATCCCGAGAACGGACTGGCTGTTTTTTCCAAGATAATGAAGGTGGTGTCAAAAAGACTCCAGCACACTTCAAGCGAACTCACGATGCTTTTTGACATAAGCAAACTCCTCATGATGGAGCACAAATCAGCCGGAGATTTCCTTGCAAGACTGGTACGCGAAATTTTTCCGTATTTTGAAGGAAAATGGAACATAAACGCTTATTTCTACGACAAGTTCAACGATGAATTTACTCTTTCCGCCTCCAAAGAGACGTTTTCTCAGGACGCCTCCATGAAACATGTCCGGAAAGACCTCAAAAGCGGCTGGCTCGGCGGCTCAACATATCAGATGCTTTTTTCAAGCGAAAAAGGCGGATCCCTGGGCTGCGTAATTTTTTCCTGTTCGGATCCGCCGAGTGAACTGGATAAAAATAATTATGCCACCATTTTCTGGACAATATCCTCAATCCTGAGCTCCGCCATAGAGAACATAGAGCACAGAACGGAAATAATCCTGATGGAGAAACTTAAAACGCAGAAACACCTTATATGATTCAAAAGGCCAAATTCAGAAAACTCGCCCTGTTTTCAGCCGAAATAGCTGATTCCAAAAAAGCCTTGGACATTCAAACATACGACGCCGGCAGCAAATCCACTCTGTTTTATTATGCGGTTGTGATGAGCGTTGAATCCGGCCCGCAGATGGAAGCGGTGGAGGAAGCTGTTGAGGCCGGGTTTAAGAAATCAGGCATTTATCCCCTGCACCGCGACGGAGTCCAGAGCAAAAACTGGAAAATCCTTGATTACGGCGGATTGATAATACATGTTTTCGCTCCTCAGACGCGCGAATTCTACGGCCTTGACAGAATGTACTTTGAATATAAAAAAATTGAATGGGGCAGAAAAGCCGAAAAAACCAGCCGAAAGCTCCCGGGCAAAAAAGCCGGATCCCGCAAAACATGACGAAGATTACAGGTTTTGAGGAGCTGCTGAAAAAGAAAATTGCCATTACTTTCGGCATCGGTCAGGAAGAAATCAAAAAATTTTCATTCTCGTCTCCTCCCGCGCATTTAAATTGCGATGTTTCAATTTCATGGCCGATATCAGCCGCAAAATTCCTGAAAAAACCGCCGATTGAAATAGCTGAAAAAATAGCGTCTTTGCTCACCGGGGAATTCGCCGTAAACGCATCTGTCCTGCCGCCCGGTTTTGTCAACGTTGAATTCCCCTGTGAATTTCTGGCGAACTCGGCAAAAGAAATGATTTCAACTCAGGATTACTTTGTGGATGCTAAAAACAAGGCTGAAAAAGTAAACATTGAATTCGTATCCGCCAACCCGACCGGACCCCTTCATCTTGCCAGCGGGAGGGCCGCCACTCTGGGAGACAGCCTGGCCAGAATAATGAAATTTCTCGGCTACGACGTTTCTACGGAGTATTACGTCAACGACGCGGGCAGGCAGGTGGAACTCCTCGGACTTTCCCTGAAAGCGAGGTATTCGGCAGCCGAGCCCCCTGAAAACGGGTATAAAGGCGAATATCTTAAAGAAATCGCGGCAAAAATTCCTTCCGGCTCCGAGATAAGCGACGCCGGGTTTTCGAAATTAGCCGTTGATGAAATACTTCAACAGCACAAAAAAGCTTTGCGGGATTTCGGCGTTAAATTTGACAGGTGGTTTTTTGAATCCGAATTGCTTTCGGGAGACAAATTAAACAAAGCGCTTGAATTATTAAAATCCAGGGGAATGGTGCTGGAAAAAGACGGAGCTGTCTGGTTCGGCTCGTCTTGCGAACAGGCGGACGCCGACGACAAAGACAGGGTTCTCGTAAAAAGCGGCGGGAAACCGACTTATTTTTTAAGCGACATCGCTTATCACATGGATAAATTTGACCGCGGTTTTACGCGGCTTATTGACATCTGGGGGGCGGACCATCACGGCTATGTGCCGAGAATGAAATCAGCGATTCAGGCAATCGGCAAAAAAAACGAATCCTTCACCGTGATAATACACCAGCTGGTTTATCTGAAGAGAGGAGAACAGATTGTCAAGATGTCAAAGAGAGAAGGGGAATTTGTAACCCTCAAAGAGCTGCTTGACGAAGCCGGGAAGGACGCGTGCAGATTCTTCTTTGCGACGCGGAGCCCCAATACGCATTTCAATTTTGACATAGACCTGGCGAAAAAACAATCCCAAGAAAACCCCGTTTACTACGTCCAGTACGTTCACGCCAGAATCTGCTCTATTTTCAGAAATGCGGCCGGAGCAGGGCGGCATTGCCCGCAATCGGTGCCGCGAGCGCTGGGAGCGGCCGAAAAAAATATTTCCGCGGAAAAGACGGATTTTCCGGAGGTCGCCCTCAACCCGGAGGAAAGAAAAATCCTCGCAAAACTTATATGGTTTGAAAAAATCCTAAAAAACTGCGTTCAGGAACTCTCCCCCCATTCTCTTACTTCGTATCTTGCGGAACTTGCCGGACTTTTTCATTCTTTTTACGACAAACACAAGGTTCTTGACGCAACCGACATGGAAACCACCGAGTTCAGGATTTTTCTTCTTAAAGGCGTGAAATTCGTGATAAGCAAAGGCCTGGATTTATTAGGCGTTTCCGCTCCGGAAAAAATGTAAACCTTTTCTAACCCGCGGGGTTGGAATGGGAAAGACATCTATAAATTCAGCGATTATTTTAAAACCGTACTCGGAAACATTTTCCAGCCAAGCCGCTGGGCGCTCTGCTCCCTGCCAAAGCCAGTAGCAGCCGCCTGTAAGAAATAGACTGGCAAATACCCGAAGAATTTTTCGTAGGGGCTTGATTTATCAAGCCCGATTTTGCGGGTTCAATAAATTGCCTGCCTGACGGTAGGCAGGAACCCCTATTTTTTTATCCGCGTCTTCTATGTTTTTCAGCAGTTCATCGGCAATTGTTCTGTAAACATCAGTTTTCTTTTTGACTTGAGACGGCGCATTCTGCGGATTAATGCCAGTGACAGCCACTTTACCATCTTGAGCGTTCGCAAAAACCGGAGTGATAAGCATAATTAAAATAATTATTTTCTTCATTTCAACAGCCTCCTGAACTAAAATTCTATAAAACATTTTTTTTATTTCAGCACTTCATGAGCGAGGCGGTGCAATTCTGGGTTGGATAGCGCCTGGGCTTTTTTCTTTATTACCCTTGAAAAATATTCTCTTTCCGTTTTTGTCAGCTTTTCCTGGCGCAATTTTTTAAAAAAGATCTCTTTCTGCTTTGCGGTGAAAATTTGGGACATTGCGTATTCAATGTCCATCCCCTCTTTCACCCGAAGCATATTATTCAGGTCTTCTTCTTTGTCGTGAAAATAATCTTTAAAAACATTTTTCATCTTTTCAATCGGCACCCCCGCGACGGCTGCGTTGAAACGAGGAGACTTTACCGCGCAGTTTTTAAGTCCGGAAAATTCAAACCCCAGGGCTTTATAAACCGCTAAAGCCATCCTGATTAGCGCGTCAAAATTCTTTTTAGCCGGCCGGCCTTTTAACAGGGATTTAACTGCCTCATATTTAAAACCGCCGCCTCTGGCCGCGTTGGCTAACATCACGGGAAAACCTTCCCAAAGCCGCGTATCCCGGCTCTCCACCACTTGGGCAAGAGTGCGGTTTGAATCTTCCGGTTTTTCGGTCTCAAACAGCTTAAATCCCAATCCGGCTGCCTTTTTAAGCAAATCTTCCCGTTTCATATTAGCCTCTCTTTTTTTAAAATCTTAAAAAAATGTTCCATGTTTTTCAGATATTTATCTTCAGAGACATCGTACGCGGCTGTCATGCGGAATCTTTTCTCAAACACCTCCAGGTCAATGTCTTTCTTCGCGGTTTTGAGAAGACCGAGACAATCTTCTATGTCTATCGCTGAAGATCTGAAGATTTTTGTTATCAGGATATCGTAATAGTTCAGTATCCCCACGGATATTCTGGCGAACTCCTTAAAAGGCATTTGATTGCCCACCGCGAGTGGAGACTCTATCAGTTCAGTGCAATAAACCGTATTGCCCGGGTACAAGTCAAAAACAAACCCCTCGTCCTTTTTCCAGCCGAATTGGCTGGACCGGACGTAGCCCAGTTCCGTCAGTTTTCCGGTAAGATATTTGTAGTCTTTCAATTCAGGCACAATGAAGTCTATATCTTTGGTGGAATCCTTGATATTTAAAAGCGTCATAGCCGTGCCGCCGCAGGCGACAAGGCGCACGCGCCGCTTAAGAAATCCGCTCCAGACCCTCAAAATATCAAATAAGGCATCTTTATAAATTCTGTGCTTATTCATACAAATTATTGAGATGAAAGATACAATCAATTGTATTATATTATACAATAAACACCAAAATTGTCAAGCCCCCGCCGAAAAAAAGGCTTCGTATCGCGTCCGCAAGAGAAGTAAACCCCGTTAGAGAACCAAGTTCTCTAACGAAAGTAAATGACGGCATTAAACCGCCATCTCTAATGAAAACCCTACACCCCCGACAGGAGTCGGGGGCATTCTCTAATGGGGTAAACTTCTCGCCAGAAGAAACAAATAATCCGAAAGACGATTAAAATAAACCGCCTGATGTTCTGATTTTGCCGCCCACAAAAGAATTTCAATTATTCTTGCTTTTGCGCGGGCGTGATGAACCAAGGCTTCTGTTTCCGTCTTGCCTGGAATTATGAATTTTTTTGCTGGAGGGAGTTTTTTTGAAAGGTTTGCTATTTTTTGTTCAAGTAAAATTTCTGCTTGCTTTATCTTTTTATCGGAACAGCCGCACTGCGGCGGAACAACGAGCCTCTGGCTCATCAAGTGTCGGGCGCTATGCCACCCGACCCACAGGTGTCGCCTGCCTGCGCCGAGGCTTCGGCAGGCAGGGAGGCTATGCCGACGACCGGATTTAAGCCCTGCTATTGAAGCAGAAACCAGAATTAAATCTTTCTGAATCCCGTTAATTTCATTCTTAATTCTTCCTGATTTGCAGAGCAAGTCTCTGCGAGCACATTCTTTATCTGACCGCTGACCCCTGACCTCTAACCTCTGCCTTCTGCTTTTCGCCTTTATTAACCCGAGCAGGCAGTTCAGTTCGTCAATCAGCGCGTTTATCCTGATTCTTAAATCAGTTTTGCGCACTCTCCTGCCGGCCAGAAGGTCGGTAAATCCATTGTCCCCTGAACCCAAAAAAGGTTTGAATTTCGCGCTCATTATGAAATTTTACCAAATTTTCCCTTCAGACCCGAAGGTCCTATCTATTGCATGCTGGTTATAAAAGCAATGATGGAGTCCAATTTAAGGCCCGATGTCAACGTTGCATTGCTTTTCTGCGCTGACGAAGAAACAGGAAGCGGATTCGGAGCGGATTATGTCGTAGAAAAAAGGCCTGATATATTTGGTAAAAACGACATGTTTTTTGTGCCTGACAGCGGCACCCCTGACGGCTCAATGATAGAGATTGCAGAAAAATCAATCCTCTGGATGAAAATCACGACTCTTGGTAAACAGTGCCATGCTTCAAGACCTAATTTAGGCATAAATTCGTTTAAGGCGGCAAGCGATTATGTTACCAGATTGCAATCTTTGTATAAAAAATTTCCGAAAAGGGATAAACTTTACGAACCGCCAATCAGCACTTTTGAGCCGACAAAAAAAGAACCCAACGTTTCCAATGTAAACACGATACCGGGCGACGATGTGTTTTACCTGGACTCCCGTGTGCTTCCGGATTACAAACTCTCCGAGTTTAAAAAAGAATTAAGAAAAATTGCGCAAGGGGTGGAGAAAAAATACAGAGTCCGTATTTCTTTTGAGCCTGTCCAGGAAGCACAGGCAGCCCCCCCCACATCTCCTGATGCGCCGATAGTCCGGGCGCTTTCAAAAGCGATAAAAGAAATCCACAATGTGAAGCCCCAGGTGCAGGGCATAGGCGGGGGAACTGTAGCGGCGTTTTTCAGAAGACTGAATCTCCCGGCAGTGGTTTATTCAAAACTTAACGAAACAGCGCATCAGGCAAACTAATACTGCATTCTGGACAACATTACCGGCGACGCCAAAGTCTTTGCATCCACAATCCTGGAACTTTAGAACGAGGAGACGTTTTCAAATTTTCAATATCAAAGTATCTTTATATCTTCATCGTTAATGAAGTATAGAAAGATCTTCTCGGATAATAATATCCATATATATCCTGATAGTCGGCGTTAAAAATATTGTTTATCCCGACCTTAATATTAGCATCTTTAAAGATATAATTTATTGAAAGATCGCTTTTCACATAATTTTTCACTGTTACATTCTGCCCATTGCTGTCTATATCCTTCCTTGAACCTTTGTAAAACGAAGAAAAATTTACTTCTAAGTCTTTCCATGCAGAGTAAGTAGTTTGCATATGCCAGGTGTTTTTGGGTTGCCTGAGTAAAAAAGTATTTTTGACAGTATCTTTGGCAGACAATCTTGAATAGTTTATATCCATAGACAATTTTGAAATTATAGTATGCAATCCAACATTAAAGCCTTCGCTTCGCGTTTTTCCAATATTCTGATATTTCCAGGATGTCCAATCATAATCTATAAGATTCCTGGATATGTTTCTGAAATATCCGTAACTTAGATGAATAGAATCTTTGAAGAACTTTATCCAGCTTCCGGCATTAAAAGAATCTGTTTTAGTCGGTTTTAATTCAGTGTTTCCATATGAAGAATACAATTGAAATAAAGAAGGTATCTTAAGAGAAGCGCCAAAACTGGTTTTTATTAAAAACCTTTCAGAAAAAGAATAGGAGGAGTAAAAGTTGTGAGAATCATATCTTCCGAAAAGCTCATTTTGGGATAATCTGGAGGCAGCCGAAAAGGTGAAGTTTTTAACAAAAAAACAAGCACTTGCTCCCGCGCTTTTTTCGTTTTGGATTCTCTCGATAAACGAAGAAGTATAAGGTCCCCATTGTCCATCGGAAAAGGAATAAGAGGAACCAGTTTCTTTTTTATATTCAAGAAATACTTCTGCTAATATATTTGATTTCAGGCTGAAGATGTTGTCAGATTTTAAAAGAATATTTTTCCCATGATACCAGCTATCCTCTATATCCTGGCTTTCTGAATCCGCTTGATTTTTGTAAATTCTTCTGGAATACAGATAATCACCGACTAATTCAGTTGTCCAGAAATTGGAAATATTCCTGGAAATTGCTATTTTTGAAATATTGTAATTCTCTTTTGAAGTATAATTGGGGTCCTGGTTATAAGCGCCAGCATCCAAATCGTTTTCTGTATTTATGTTTCTGAAGTAGAATTCTGCTTTTGTTTCTTGAGATAAATTCGCTTTTATCCGCGCCGCAAGGGTATTGTTTGTGTATGCATCTTTTTCTAATGTTTCGTTATTTGAGGCCCTGGCTTTAGAGATTCCAGCTTTCATATTGGAACCTGAGAGAAAGAATGAAAAATTGCTATGTTCCCGGAAAATAGTAGCAATTGAATTCAACATGCCCCAAGAATCATAAGCAGTAGTAATTTTCATTCCTGGTTCGCTTGGAATCGTAATTAAATTTATACTTCCACCCATAGCATTTGAACCATAAGTGCCAGAAAGTGGATTTGATAATACTTCTATCTCCTGAAGGGCAAGTGGATTAATAACGGAAATATCAGCTGTTCTTGCAATTGTCATTGGGTCGTTTATTTCTATTCCATCAACCATAATAGAAGTGTACTCAGATTTTTGCCCGTTTATATATACAGATGAGTTTCCACTCACTCCGGATTGAGTAATATTTACTCCTTCAATTCCTTTTATAGCATCGGAAATGCTGGTTAGATTTTTCTTATCCAATGCCTTTTCATTTATTACGGTTAAGGATTCTCCCAGTTCGCTTTTACAGATAGCACATGAGGATTGTAACAAACTGAAGTGAACTTCTGCTGATTTTGATTTCTGGGTGGATACGGTGAGTAATACTGCGGCAATAATGATTTTTTTCATTTTCTCCTCCCTAGAGAATACTTTCCTGTTAAGCAATAGACCGGGCTTATCCGCTCATTGCGGCATTACCGTTGCTGGGCAGCATTCCGAATTTCACGGAAATTTCCCCTGCTTAACAGTAAATAAATTATATCAATTAATGTCTTAATCTGTCAAATGTCCAAATCAAAGGTCCTATCTATTCAATTTTCCAGACCCATATTCCGTGGTCCATAAAACGGCTGCATGGTGCAACCAATGACTCTTGCTGGAACTAAATCCCTATGTTATTCTATTTTATATGAGAAGTGAGAGCT
>JACQWV010000100.1 GCA_016209085.1 Elusimicrobiota bacterium | reverse complement strand
GAACTCGTTACAACTGCGCCCTGGGGAAATGTGGCTGGATTGTCAACTGTTGATGTCAGCACCCTGTACAATGTGCCTGAAGGATTGTTTGTATCTGTCCAGTTAAACTGAATTGCATTGGCCGTTATGCCTGTAAAGTTTACGTCTGTGGGCATGATAGCAAAAGTGGACGTGGACTGAACCCCAGTATAACTCGTGGGAACGTTGTTATGGTTTACTGCCGCCACCTGAAAATAATATGTGGTATTTGCGTTCAGACCTGATGAACTTAAATATAAATTGTAGGTGTACGAACTCGTTACAACTGCGCCCTGGGGAAATGTGGCTGGATTGTCAACAGTGGATGCCAGCACCCTGTATAATGTTCCTGCCGGATTGTTTATATCTGTCCAGTTAAACTGGATTGCATTTGCACTTATGTTTGTAAAATTATTGAAAACAGGAGCAAATTCAACTAAAGTTGAAGTTCCTTTTGAACTTGTGTAACTCGTTGGAACGTCATTATTGTTTACTGCTGCCACCTGAAAATAATACGTTGTGTTTGCTTTTAGTCCTGATGAACTCACGTATAAATTATACGTGTATGAACTCGTTACCACCGCTCCAGCCGGAAACGTAGACGGATTGTCAACTGTGGATGTCAGCACCCTGTATCGCGTGCCTGAAGGATTGTTTGTATCTGTCCAGTTAAACTGGATTGCGTTTATGCCTACGTTCGTAAAATTATTAAAAACCGGAGCGAATTCAACTAATGTTGAAGTTCCGGGATATGCTGCCCATCTGCTTGAATTTCCCGGGCCATTGGACCGCACAAAAAGATAATAAGTCGTATTTGCATTTAAAGCAGGCGTATCAATCTTGGCGCTGAGGTCGCCTAATGTGGTGCTGGAAGCATAAAATGAAGAAGGCGGATCATCCGGATTAATGGACGCGGCCAGGGTGTAACCGGTCGCGCCGTTGACCACTCCCCAGCTTGCTGTCATGTTTCTTGCCGCAACATTGGTAATGGGAAGAGTGATGACCGGCGGAGGTATTGGTTTAAGAGCAATTGTCAGGAAAGCATTAATGCTTGACGTAACATCAGCAGTAGTATCGCCGGTTGTTCCCTGTGTTTCCTTAACACCGGTCATAACTGCAATGCCACCTCCGTTTCCTGATGTGGTCCCGGCGTCAAACCTTTCAGTAATGTTTGCCAGATTCGCATTGGTCCAGTTGGAGGCAAACGCAGCTACTGAATCAAGGTCTTTGGTTACGCCGACTGCAATCAGCGTGTCCGAGGACGTGGTAATAGCGCCAGTGGCTGTAACTGACACGGAAGCAGTAGGTTTCACGCCTCCGGCCGTAACATCCCAGGGATCGTCTGCAGGAGTGACGCCCCTGAAGGTAAGAATCACAGCATAAGCATGGTTGCCCGGGTCAGCAACCACAGGAGCAGCCATTGCCGAGGAAGTTGCCCTTGCCCAGAATACACTGATACGCGTTCCAGCGTTCCCTGTGCCGGTAAACTGCGGGGAATTGAGTACCTCAACGAATCCGTTTGGAGTAGTGAGAGATATCGGCTGGTCGCCCAGGGCTTCAACGAACAGCAGGGCAATGTCTCCTGTTTGATGAGCGGGCCATGCCGGGGTCACGCTACCCGTGCCGTTGACAGCTGTTCCAGCAGCCTGAAATCCCGGCACACCCGCCTGCAGAAAAGATGAAGGATGAAGTATAAAAAGAAAGAATAAAATACCTGTAGTGGCAAAGTTTACTTTGCCTTGTTTTGTAGTGGCAGAGCTTGCTCTGCCCCATTCTGTGGTCGCAAAGCTTGCTTTGCCTTCATTTGCAGAGTAAACTCTGCTGCTACAAACTACAATTTGCTTATTCTGCTTTTTATTCATAAAATTCTTCAAACTTCAAAATTTCTTTTTCTGGATTATTCTGTATATATTCCCTTATTTTCATTAACGCCTTCTCATTCCTTATAACATGTTCGTAATAATTCCATTGCCATATTCCCTTCCCTGTAGCGGTCGCATTGCCATGCGACGATTCGCGGGATGGCAATCGCGTCGCTACATTTTTGGCGGTTGGCAAACCGCCCGCTACAATTTTGGTAATATTGTATTTCAGCGCTTTAACAATCTGTCCCAATGAACGAGCACAATTCTCAAAAATAAAAATCACATGAATATGGTTATCCATAACGACAAAATAGTCAAGTTCCAAACCTTTGATAAATTGCGGCAGGTGTTTTATACATTCTTCAATTGCGGGTTTACACCCGCCGCTACATAATATCGGCAATCTATTATGCGTTGTTATCGTCACAAAATAATACCCATCTTGGGAATAATCATAATTTTTTAATCTCAGGCTCTTTCTAAACTCTTTTTTCATAAATTTTTTATTTGTAGCGGTCGCATTACTATGCGACAATCTGTGCGATGGTCATTCACATAGTTCATGACATTTGATGAGCCATAGGCTCGTTGTTCCAGCAATCGCACCGCTACATTTTTTGATACATTATTGGCGATTTACATCGCCCACTACTTATTCTTCACTTTTCCTTCTTTCTTCTTCCTTCATCATCTGCATAATGTCAAAAACACTCAGACCCACCAGCCAGTGGTCTACTTCGTTTTTCAAAGTCTCGTAAAGTTTTATTGAAAGTTCTTTTTTCGGTATTTTCGGCGCGCCGTTGAAAGTGAATGCTTCCATCAGCTCCCACGCGCTTATGTCGTCAAGGTCTTTGCGCAAACGGAACCCCTTTCCTTTTTGGGATTCCACAAAGCCCGCGCGGATTAGCGCCTGCAGGACCTTGTTGCAGTACGCTGACGGCAGATTGTGGAATTTTGAAATCTCGGAAACCTGAACCCATCTGTTCTGGCCGTATTCGCCCAAATAATGCAGGCACGCAAGGCCGTAAGCAAGGGTTCTGTTCATTTTCATACGAGATTTTCTATCTTCCTCCTCATCGGATATAAATCATCCGATGAGATTCCAAAAAATAAGAAACTCAAAGGTTTCTTTTACTTAATCGCTTAATCTCTTAATTACTCAATCTCTAATGATAGTATACCAGATAATAACAAAAAGTCAATAGTAACTTTGGTTACATTTTCTGTGGCGTATTTTTTGTGAGATTGCACGCAAGCTTGGAGGGGCCGAGCAGGCCTCCGTCTTCAAGCAGGGCCAGGCCGGGGCACCTGTTGCATTTGTTTGAAAGACTGCAGGCTGAACATATTTTTACGTCTCTTATGCTCATCTCGCGCCATTTTTGGAGCCATTCGGAGTTTTTCCAGATTTGGGCAAAAGCATTCTTTCTCAAATTTCCGCAGGAGACAGGGATTTGAATGCAGGAATAAACCTCTCCGTAAGGGTTTATGCCGACCAGGTTTTTGCCAGCCCCGCAGAAAAAATCAGGAGATATTTCAGGTGATAAGGTGATAAGGTGATAAGGTGATGGGGGAAAAGAATCAAATAATTCTCTTATTTGTTTCAAAGACAATCGGTGTTTTAAATTGGACTGGTCGCCGTCGTTTCGCGGGGCTATGACAGGGTCAAAGCTGTATTCAAAACCGTTTTTTAGCGCAAAAGTTTTTATATACTCCATCTCCATGAAATTCTCTTTCATAAGACTTGTTTTTAATTTTACCCGGAACCCCTCATCCTTGAGCTTTTTTGCAAAATCCAGAGTCCTATCAAACGAATCCGGATTCCGTGTAATTTTATTATGAATTTCTTTTCTCCCGTAAAAACTTATCTCAATTTTTGAAACATTTGTGTTTTTTAATTCTTTTATTTCGTCCCATAACTTACGACCTGTGACTTGTGACCTGCCTGCCCTTCCGAAGCCTGTTGGCGTAGGAGGGTGACTTGCGACTGCAGTAATGCCTGTCGTGAATATTCTTATGTCAAAATTCAAATCAGTCGCATATTTGCACAATTCAGACAAATCTTCCCGCAAAAGCGGCTCTCCGCCCGTAAAAACGAGATACAGGCACCCCACCTCCGCCAATCCCTTTAAAACTTCTTTCCATTCTTCCGTAGATAACTCTTTTTTCTGTTTTTTGTCTTCTGACATGTGACATGTGACTTGTACAGTGAACGCATTTAAGAGGACATCTATAGGTGAGTTCAAGAGTGGCAAGAACCGGAATATTGTTTTTGAGGGTTATTTTATTGAGTTTTGAGGAAACTTCTGAATTGAGCATAAATTTTTCTGATTTTTGAATAAAGCATTCCGGGAATTCCGGAAACGAAAGGATTTTTTGAAAGGACTTTTCCCTCAATATCCTCCCATTTCACAAAATGCGGCTCAATTATTCCCGCATCGTCAGAAATCCACGCGCCGTCATTTTCTATACCAGTCACCCGATGGAGCAGTTTCTTACCCTCAAAGTTATAAACCACACAATCCCCCTTTTTATATCTAATGTCTGACATCTGACTTCTGACTTCTGAAACAAATACAACATCTTTGTCTTTAAACAAAGGAAACATACTGGCACCTTCAAGTTTTATGGCCTTTATGGTCATAACGCAAATGCACAGTACGGAATTGGCAGAGCTTTGCTCTGCATTGGCACGCCAAGCGCCGCGTCCGCCTTAGGCGGATGGGCGGGGGGCGGGGTTTAGGAAAATCTTTTGAGCGTTTTGCACGCTGCTTGGCCTGTCGGGCCTGTTACGCATTTACCGCATGCCAGTGCCGCTGTCTCAAATATTTTCTCGCTTTTTATTTTCGGTTTTTCGTATTTTTTCTTTTGTTTCATAAAACCTTCATACTGTAGTGGCAGATGTAAATCTGCCTGTTTTGCGGGCTTACGCCCGCCGCTACACAATTTCTATCAATTTCTTTTGTTCCAAAGCTTTCAAAAATTCTTTTGCGTCTTTTTCAGCGTCTTTTTTTGAAACCTCAAATTCTTCTATCATGGCGTCGGCAATTTCAGCGAGATTTTTCCCTTTTTCAAGCATCTGCCAGATTCTTGAGCCTGTCTGGTTTAAATTGTGAAGCGTGTGATTGGCGGCGTCAACTATGAATGCTTCGCCGTCTATTACTCTCCAGGCCAATTTTTTTGGAACTTTCATAGAAACGTTTCAAATCCGCCGGTTCTTGCCTGCCCGCCACCCCAACCCCGCGGGTTGGAACTTCAACCCGCGGGGTTGAAGGGGTAGTGGCGGGTAAACTCCAATTCAAAGTATTGAATTTTATCAGCCAGCGTGTCAATGGTTTTCAAGGTCTTTTGGGCGTCTCCCGGCTCTTTTGAAAAATTCAT